>JBJSWM010000957.1:0-3654 GCA_046085865.1 Pirellulaceae bacterium | reverse complement strand
TGGCGGCTGCCACGGGAATCGAAGGCGCCCACTGGAGCAGCCGCAATCGACGATTCTGAGGCGCTGGACCTTTTCGGGGGTCGCACCTGCTGCAACGGGTTGTCATGATGGCGTTTTGAGGCGCTACGAAGCCACGATCCTCACCGGCTCCTTTTCTCCCCTTTGGATGCGATGGACCAAGCTGTTCCTTCTGATTCACCTGGCCAGCAATCGACGTTGCCTCGCCACATCGCCATCATCATGGATGGAAATGGACGATGGGCAAAGGCTCGTGGCCTTCCTCGCATCGAAGGGCATCGACGCGGTGCCGAGTCGGTGCGCGTGGTGGTGGAATCGTGTCGGAGGCTAGGGATCCCCTACCTGACTCTGTTTTGTTTCTCCAGCGAGAATTGGAAGCGACCAAAGAACGAACTTGATTTTCTGATGCGGCTGCTCAAGCGGTTCGTAGTCGGCGAGCGACCGCTGATGCTGCAGCAACAAGTGCGACTTCGAATGCTTGGCCGTCGACAAGGACTTCCCGAAGATGTGCTGAAAGAAGTCGACAAAACCCTCCAGATGACCCAACACCACACGGCCCTGACGCTGAATCTTGCCATCAACTACGGGGCTCGCAGCGATCTAGTAGACGCCGTGCGGGAAATCGCACAGCAAGTGGCTTCGGGAACACTGGCGGCTAAGTCGATCGATGAGCAGACGATTGCCGACCACCTGTGTACCGCTGGTCTTCCCGATCCCGACTTGGTGATTCGAACAAGCGGAGAAATGCGGATCAGCAATTTCCTGTTGTGGGAGATCAGCTACAGCGAACTGTGGATCACGCAGAAGGCATGGCCTGAGTTTCGGGAGCCTGACCTGCTGGAGGCGATTGCCGACTACCAGCGACGAAGCCGGCGTTTTGGCGGGATTGAGTGAACCGGCCGGCGATGCGATTTTTAAGCCAGTGAAGGGGTGCAAATTGGTGACAAATGCACAGCACCCTGTTGAAGTGGTACTTTGCACTACCGACAATGAAGGACCGCGATCGAAGTCGGTCAGTTGGAAATGCTCCAAGGACTTGCCGCAGGTCCGATGGGGTGGATCGATCGGTTGACTCTTCTGCTGCATGCCGGTACCCGTTTGGAGAAAGTTTCGTCCTATGGCATCTTTGACGCTTCGCGTGATCCAGGGAGCGGATCGCGGAAAAATCTATGCGGAACTCAAACCACCGATCACCATCGGTCGCGAAGAAGGTAACACCATCCAACTGAATGACGAGCGAGTCAGCCGCTTCCATGCCAAGATTCAGGAAGACAACAACGTCCTGGTTCTGACTGACCTGGAAAGCACCAACGGAACCCGCGTCAACGGACAGGAATGCCAACTCCGGATTCTTCGCTACGGCGATATCGTCGCCGTTGGAAGAACCGTGCTCCTCTTCGGAACGCGCGAAGAGATCGCCAGCCGACTCCAGGACAACCCAGCCAGCTCCAGTGAACTGCTCAGCCGACTCCAGGATTTCGAGAACGACTTAGATATCGATCTCAGTGGCAGCATGGGGACCGTGCTCCATCATCGATCATTCGAATCGGCCGTGCCCGGAATCCCCAACAAACTGTCCCCATCTCAGCTAGCCCAGCTTTCCGAGCTGCTCGATTACCTCCATGTTCGATTGGGCCTAGTGATCGAGGAAGTGAGGATTGACGAGCAGACGGAAGATGTCAGCATCAAGCCAGGGAACTGGCAGATCTTGCTGAATCTTTATAGTCGACTGGCCGAAATGATCCGGTCGCTCAATGAACCCGATTTCACCCTCCCGGGCTGACGCAGGCCAACCGTTCCAGCCGCTCCCTGGGGGGCGAACTGTTTCGAGCAGGAACATTCTCGGGAAACTTCCGTCGCCAACCGTAGAGGCAAGTTGCCAAGATCCCCCTTCCTGCCTTACACTTAATGGCTTGTTCGCTGGATTCGCGTTCGCCTCCAGCCTTGAGCTTCGATGGATGTTCGGGATTCTTTTCACTCGCAATCTTCCTGAATGTCGGAAGCATCGTTGAACCGGGCGCTGGAGCGGACCCGGTCATCCTGCGCGTCGCCCTGCGGAGCCATGAGTGCGGTGCAGCCTCTGCCGGCGATCTTTAGTTTGTGCCCCAGGGCCGCCGTTTCGTAGGAAGTGCAGATCCCATGGAAGATAAATTGATCTATCAGGGCATTACCTTTGATGATGTCCTCTTGGAACCACGCTACAGCGAATTCGTTCCATCGGAAGTCGATGTCTCCACCAGGCTGACCGCCAAAATCACGTTGAAGATCCCGCTGCTCTCCTCCCCCATGGATACGGTCACCGAAAGCGAAATGGCGATCGCCCTAGCAAAGACGGGTGGACTGGGGGTAGTCCACAAAAATCTCGCCATCACCGCTCAGGCCGAAGAGGTCATGAAGGTCAAACGGAGTGCCAATGGCATCATTCAAGACCCCGTGACGCTGCAACCGTCCGACCGCGTCCGAGCCGCTAGGGATCTTATGGAACGCCAAAATATTTCGGGCGTCCCTATCACCGAGGCGGGGGGGAAGCTGGTCGGCATTCTCACCAAACGCGATCTGCGGTTCCTGGAATCTTCCGAGCTGGAGATTTCCCAGGTGATGACGCGCGATAATTTGGTGACGGCTACGGGGAGTGTATCGCTTGAGGAGGCTGAGCGGATTTTAACGGATAAAAAGGTAGAGAAACTTTTGCTGGTGGACGATCAATACAAACTGACGGGACTGATCACGATCAAAGACATCGACATGATGAAGCGATATCCGAATGCTTGCAAAGACTCCCTCGGGAGATTGCGAGTCGGTGCAGCGATCGGTGTCTTTGATTTTGAGCGAGCGGAGAAGTTGATCCAGTGCGGAGTCGATGTGCTGATCGTCGACAGCGCGCACGGCCACTCCTCCAATGTCCTGGAGACGGTCCGGAAACTGAAGAAACAATGGTCGATTGATGTGATTGCTGGCAATGTGGCAACCCGTGAAGGAGGCCGTGACTTGGTGGAGGCAGGAGCCGATGCGGTGAAAGTAGGCATCGGCCCAGGCTCGATCTGTACGACGCGAGTCATCTCGGGCGTCGGGGTTCCTCAGGTCACGGCGATTTATCACGTTGCCCAGGCATGCCAAGCCGCAGGGATTCCAGTGATCGCCGACGGTGGGATTCGATTCAGTGGAGACATCACCAAAGCCATCGCCGCGGGAGCCAGCAGCGTCATGATCGGGGGTCTGTTTGCCGGGCTTGCAGAAAGCCCTGGCAGGACCATTTTGTATCAAGGGAGAACATTCAAAGCCTATCGTGGCATGGGATCTCTGGGGGCTATGGCCAAGGGATCTGGTGAACGATACCGGCAGCAATCGACCGACAGTCTTTCCAAGCTGGTTCCTGAGGGAGTCGAGGGACGTGTTCCTTTCAAAGGGGCGTTGTCCGACTTCGTCTACCAGCTGGTCGGCGGCATCCGTTCGGGCATGGGCTACAACGGCGCCCGCACGCTGGCGGAGCTCGCGGCGAAGTCGAAGTTCATGCGCGTCACCGCCGCCGGCCTGCGCGAGTCGCACCCGCACGACATCCAGATCACCAAGGAAGCGCCGAACTACAGCGGCGAAGCATGAGCCAGCACGAACAGCAAGGTCCGAGCGGCGGCGTCC
>JBJSWM010000956.1:0-3911 GCA_046085865.1 Pirellulaceae bacterium | reverse complement strand
AAACCTAGAAACAGCGGTGGTTCAGTTGACGATCTTTTAGCATGATTTAAGGTGGTTTCACAAGGGCAGCTGATCCTGCTTCGGTTGCCAACCGAAGTGGTGTCGAACCGAAGGCAGATGGCGGCTACCAGAGACTTCGATGGTTTGGTTGGTCGAATGGCAATGTGGTTCACACAGCGGGGCCGGGCTCCCGTCTTCTAGCACGGAAAGCCAAGAGCTAGGCTTGGGGAGGGAGTTCGGAAGTGGTGCTGCAAGAATGGCTGGTGGAGCGAATCCAGCCTCCTCCCAACACGCGTGGACCGTGATAGATCACGGCCAGTTGTCCTGGTGCAACACCGAAGGCGGGCTGTGAGAAGTCGACTGCGATCTGGCGGTCAGAGAGGAGTCGGACGGCTGCCGGTTGAGGTTCCGAGTTGTAGCGGATCTGAACGCTGAGCCCTTCTTTGGGTAAATCGTCTGGCTGAATCAGCCAGTGGCAATCTTCGGCGGTTAACTGAGTTCTCGCTAGTTGATGATGTTGGCCGATCACGACGCGGTGGTTGTCTGCGTCGATCTCCACCACAAAATAAGGCTCTCCCATTGCGATGCCCAACCCCTTTCGTTGGCCGATCGTGAACTGCTCGATCCCCCCATGGGAGCCGACGACAGTACCTTCGACGGTGACGATTTGCCCGGAGGTATTTCGGTCGGATCTGTCTCGCACGAACTGAGCGTGTTTGCCGGAGGTGACGAAGCAGATTTCCTGGCTATCTTTTTTATCAGCGACTTTCAGCCCAATTGCGGCGGCTCGTTCGCGAATCTCGGATTTGTGAAAGCCACCCACTGGCAGCAGCATTCGCTGGAGGTATTTTCTGTCGATTCCGGCCAGTGCATACGACTGGTCTTTCGTGTCGTCGATGCCTCGGTAAAGCCCGAAGGGCTGATCGGATTGTCCTGTGGGAAGGAGGCGCGCGTAATGACCGGTGGCGACATACTTCGCGCCAACTGCATCGGCATAGTCGAACAAGCGACCGAACTTGATCCAGTTATTGCATTGCACACAAGGGTTGGGGGTTCGCCCCTTCTGGTATTCATCGACGAAGTAATCGACGATGCGGCGAAACTCTTCCTGCATATCGATTGCATAAAAGGGGATACCAAGCCGATCGGCGACCTGCCTGGCGTCGATAGCATCGCTGGCGCTGCAGCATCCCTGTTTGTGATCCAGTCGCCCCTGGAGGATTGGAAGCAGAGGGCTCTCTTTGCCGTTAGAGCTTTGGCAAGACTGAGCGGAGGCTTCGCCGTGGCGCATGAAAACACCGACCACATCGTACTGCTGTTCCAGCAACAACGACGCCGCGACACTGCTGTCCACCCCACCGCTCATCGCCAGCACTACCCGTTCGGTCAACGCCACGTTCTCCGTTGTCTATTGGTTCACCGCGACACATGTTGACTTGAATTTTATCGCGGCTTGGCGGCCTGCGGGTAGTCATAAAAGCCTTGACCGCTTTTGACCCCCAGTCGACCGTCGGCCAGCAGTGGCTCTAGGCCATCGATCAGGTCCTGCAGTGGCAAGCTGGCATTGGCCCATCGTGCGTTGGAGATCACTTGATGGATGGTGTCGACTCCGATTTGATCCATGATCTGAAAGGGGCCTAGCGGCATCTGAGCTACCGTGCGCCAGACATGATCGATCGTCTGGGGGTTGGCAACACCTTTGCTTGACAGTTCGAGCGCCGCTTTCAGCAGCGCTTGGAGCATCCAATTGAAAAGGTAGCCAGGATGCTCCACCGGTTCATAAACCGGTTCTTGGCCCATGATGAGTGAAAGCTGACGGATGCGTTCGATCGCATCTGGATTGGTTTCGGAACAGGGCACCACATCGACTAGGCGAGTGATCCAGACGGGAACATGAAAGTGCCAGTGCAGGAATCGCTCGGGATGCCGGACGTATTTGGCCAGCATCGAGGGGGTGAAATACGAGGAATTACTGGCCAGAACCACGTTCTGGGGCAATCGCTCGGAAAGCTCTTTCAGGCAACGTCTCTTCACCGAAATCTGTTCTGGGACCGATTCGAGGGCCACCGTGAGGTCGTCAGGCAGTTGCTCCAATCGCTCCACCATCTTCAACTGCCCAAACGCTTTTGGGGAAGGATGTGATTTGGGATCGGAGGTGAACGACCGAAGATGTCTTTGGATCGACGCTTCCGCATCGTTCAGGATCGTTGACGACTTATCGAGAAGGACGGTCGCAATCCCATGGTGCATCGCTTGCGCTGCAATCTGACGGCCCACCCAACCGGCTCCTACAATCAGTAGTTTGTTCATGGGATCTTCAGATTCGGTAGGAAGTGGTATCGTCAAAGTGGGATTCCTTGGAAATCGCCTTTGGGGGGCGAAACATGGGGGCGGGGTCAGTGCCCTGGGGCGCAGCACCTATTGTGAGGCGATTCTAGTGGGTGCGTCCAGTGGAATAAAAAACGCCGACCGTTGAATTGCCGGTCGGCGTAGAAGAAAGAAGTTGCGGCAAGGGACTATGGCATCTACTTGCGTTCGAAGTCCGCGTCGATCGTATCGCCTGGTTCATTGGAGTCGCCAGGGGTGGGTTCCGATGCGCCACCCTTTTCGTAGAGAACTTTGGAGAAGGCGATCATCGCCTGTTCCAGTTCTCCTGAGGCTGACTTGATTTCATCGGTGAACCCTCGTCCTATTGCATCCCGAACTTTCTGGATGGAGCGTTCCAAAGGTTGCCGGTCAGCGTCGGTGATCTTCTCCGCATTTTCCTTCATCAGTTTTTCGACTTGGTAGACCAGATTGTCGCCGCGATTCTTCGCTTCGGCCAGTTCGAATGCTTTGCGATCTTCTTCAGCATACATTTCTGCATCGCGACGCATCCGTTCGATCTCATCTTTTTTCAGGCCGCTCGACTGTTCAATCTTCACACTGGCCTGTTTGCCTGTGCCGACATCTTTCGCACTGACATTGAGAATTCCGTTTTGGTCGATGTCGAATTGCACTTCGATCTGGGGAACCCCTCGCGGTGCTGCCGCAATACCTTCTAGGTTGAACTCGCCCAGCAACCGATTCTGCTGTGCCATCTTCCGCTCCCCTTGGAAGACTCTCACGGTGACCGCGGTCTGGTTGTCGGAAGCGGTGGAGAACGTATTCTTCTTTTCCGCCGGAATCGTAGTATTTCGCTCGATCAGTGCGGTCATGATGCCGCCTTCGGTTTCAATTCCAAGCGTCAGTGGAGTGACGTCCAGAAGAAGCACGTCCCGTCGATCACCCGAGAGCACACTTCCCTGGATCGCGGCACCCACTGCCACCACCTCATCCGGATTGACCCCCTGGTGCGGCTCTTGGCCAAAAATCTCTTTGACAAGCGCTCGTACCTTAGGAACCCGCGTGGAACCTCCGACAAGCACCACCTCGTCGATATCCGATGGCTTCAGCTTGGCATCCTGTAGGGCCTGTACCACAGGTTTACGGCATCGCTCCACCAAGTCATCAATCAGCTCTTCGAGAGCCGAACGGGTGATGGTCATCAGCAAATGCTTGGGGCCAGTGGCATCGGCCGTGATGAAAGGAAGATTGATGTCCGTCTGTGGCACCGAGCTCAGTTCCTTTTTCGCTTTTTCGCAAGCTTCCTGCAGACGCTGTAGAGACATCGGCTCCGCTCGAAGATCGATTCCCTGCTCGCGACGGAACTGCGTCGCAACGTGGTTGACCAACGCTTGGTCGAAATCGTCACCACCCAGATGCGTGTCTCCATTGGTGCTGATCACTTCGAAAATCTTGTTGTTTTCCTCGTCGCCAGCCATCGCGACCTGAAGGACGGAAACGTCGAAGGTACCTCCTCCCAAGTCGAAGACAACAATTTTCTGATCCTTCGATTTGTCGAGACCGTAAGCCAGCGCAGCCGCCGTCGG
>JBJSWM010000955.1:0-5127 GCA_046085865.1 Pirellulaceae bacterium | reverse complement strand
GAATCCTGCCAGCAGGATTCCTGGGATTCGGTCGACTCACCGATCCAGCAGTGCCAGCACTGCGAAGCCCCGATGGCAGCCAGCCCAGACAGCTACAGCTACCTCTACCAGCCGACGGCAGCTCCTCAGAGGAATGACTCCGCTGAATCGACCGGGCACTTGCCCGACAGCTTCTTTCGCGATCCGCCTCCCCTCGCTCTGAACACCTACACTTCGGGCGATCGCAAAATCCTGAAAAAGCTTTTCTCGACTCTTTATCAGACCCCTTATGAATGGTCGGTATTTGTCGCGGGGAGTGCATTGAGCGACCAACTAAGACCCAACCTACGGGTCGACACGCAGGAAGCTTGCATCGCTTCCCTTCTCGATCGACTCCAAGCGCTCCGCAAGTTGGGGCTGTTTCTCGATGAACTCTCCAAGGAATTCGAACGTCAGGATATCGCGGCGCTCGCACCCTACATCCGCGAGAACTATGGAGAGGCACTTGCCGATGCCGCATTCGCTCAACCCAACTACCCCAGCCTGATCGTCGACAATCGCCGCCTTCAGGAACTCACCAGTGTCCTTCCCTTCATGGACATCGCAAGGCTGGAAAAGTGGGCCTCCGGCACCAAACGGCTGGTATGCAAGGTGCGCTGTGGACCGGACGAGAAAGGGACTGGCTTTCTGATCGGCGATCGCTGGGTGCTGACTTGCCACCATGTCGTCGCCAGCTACATCGAACCATCCAAGCGAGGGCAGATTGAAGTCCAGTTCGATTACTTCGCCAAAGACGATGACGGGATCGCTCCGACCCCTTGGCTCCCTTGCGATCCCACCTGGGATATCCCCTACAGCCCGCATGGTCAGGCAGACCTTTTGGAGAAGGCCGGGATACCCAAGACCGATGAGCTGGATTTTGCCATCTTGCAACTGGCTTCCAAGCCACCTGGTGAGCGAGGCGCGCTGCCACTATCGGAACTGCATCCGATGCCGACAGTTCCAGGAGCCCTGATCCTGCTGGCCGGACATCCTGGCCCCTACCAGCTTCAGCCTATCCAATGCTCGATCGCCGCCCCAGGCTTCGTCTCGCTCAACGAAAACCAAACCCGCTTCTGCTATCGGAACAGCACCCTGAAGGGCTCCTCAGGATCCCCGATCTTCGATCGCCATTTCCGCTGGATCGGCCTGCATCACAATCGCGGTGCATTGCGTCAAGATCAACCATCGATGGTGGAAGATAATCGAGGTATTCCTGGCAAAGCGATCGTCGCATGGCTCCGTCGACACAGCAAAAACAACCCTGCGGCCAAAGCCGCCGCACTGGCTCTCGGAGTACCGATCGATGAAACTTCTGTGAGCTGAAGGGAAGGCGCGAACTTTCTGCCATTCCCATAGGTCTCGTTTCTCCAGAGAGGGCAGGGGCGACCAGGAGGCTGCATCGATGCCGCGTGATGACGGGAAGTTCGACTACCATCGAAGGCAGCTGAAGGAAGCCAGGGCTCTCATTGGAAACCGAATGAGCTGGCTGGCAGGGTTTCCGGTCTTTCAGCCAAGCGGTCCCTTCGAGTGGATGCGACTAGAAGATTTTCGCCGCGGCCTCTCCGCTCAGCCGATCTCGATCGATCGGATACGTGGAAGCGTACAGGCCATCAAGAAACTGGAACCGCTGGGCGATGACATCTGGCCGCAACTGGGACGCGATTCCCAGTGGATCCATCGTGCCACCGCCATCGTCCAGTGGGTTTCCCGGGAACGGCTGAAAAGCCCCGCCTCGACCGACTCACTACTCGACCTCCCCATCTTTCCGTCTCGATTCACGCGCACCTATCGACAGATTGCAGCGGGAGCATCGGAACTTCAACCACTCCTGGATGCGATTTTTTTCTCGATCGCCGGTGGACCTCAAGCCCCCAATTTCCAAGATCTCCTCTGGATCGAAGAGAATCGGGATCGACTGCTTGCCATGCACAGGAATATCCCCTGGGATTCCGCCCTGCGGTGGCTGCGCGCGGCGTGGTGTTTCTTCGAGCTTCGCCATCCACTGCCGAAGTGGCTCAGCAACAGCCTAATGGATCTGGTTGGCAAAGAAGAGCTCTGGCGCTTGGATGCCAAGGAGGCGCATGGGCAGCTACTCGATCTGCAACGCCAGATATTTGATGCGGCACTGAATCCATCGTGCCATGTGGATTTGCATGAGCCAAGTTCCGAATCAGCCGCATCTCAAACCGAAAGCTTCCTCCATCATCTAGTGACGATGCGCGACAAAGAACGGACGACCGCCAACTCGCTTCTAGAGAAACTGATCGACGACGGGTGGGCAGCGCGATTGGTAGCAATCCAACGAAAGATTGATGCCCAGTTGGAGGCTTTGGTCCAAAGCCTGGAGGCATGGGAGCATTACCCGAGGGGATCCGAATCGGATCAAGAGCACCGCATGCTGATGCGCGACCTCGCAGACTTTTCCATCACTCCACAAGAGGTATCGGAAGCCAACCAGTTAACCCCGCTACTTCAAGCGATTGAACGACTCAGCCGACACCCCAGAAAAGCCAAATCCTGGCAGGAACTGCTGCATCGGATTCCGGACGAAGACGCGTCGATGAAACGGTGGCTATTCCTCTACTGGGAAAAGGTCTTGCGAAACCAGCGTCGGTACAACGCCGACGATTCCACCTTCGAGAAATGGAAACAGCAACTGGTTTGGCTCTTCACCAGAAACCCCAGGCAGAATCTGCTGATCGAGCACTGGCGCAGCCAAATGCTGCTGCCTCGTTCCGACGTCGAGGAATGGGTCGGTGAGATGCTGACCGAGCAGCATTCAGCAGCACGAATTCACTCCGCCATGGAGACGCTGGAGCAATTGAACCGGATCCGAGGATCCCTGGTCCCCAGCGCATGGCAAGCGATGCTCAAAGTGAGTGCTGTGGCTCCCAGCGCGCAGAAAGCCGCCGAAATCATCGATGCAGCGGCGAACTCGACCCGCTGGTCTGGCGATTCGTTCGAGGACGATCTTCTGACTGCCATGCAGTACTCGGAGACAGCAAGTGAAGTGGTGGCGATTCTCGAAAAAATGGAGGCTGACGGCCAGTCGTGTTGGGAATTGACTTGGCCCGCGAAAAGAATCCCACACCCCCAGATTCGACAGATCGCACGGCATCACCTCCTGGAGGGGAATTACAACGTCGTCAAACGTCTGATTCAGGCCGACACATTGTCCAAAGGCAAGTCGCCGCAGTGGCGGGGACCTGTAGCATGCGCTACAACCGATTGGATTTCTCGATTCCCGGTGGAACTGAGAGAAGCTCTGGAAGGTCTCGCTGCCTCCACGCCACGCGCCGCCGAAGTCGCAGAGGAACTGCTGGGAGATTTCCTGCCATCCCAGTCGAGGCAGCGGGAAGAGATCACGCGACTTCGAAAAATCTTAGATGAACTGTCCGGCCATGGGAAGGATACCGAACGAATCGCTCGCATCCAGCAGCGGATTGAGAATCTTCAGACGAGGCTGGCCGAGCCAGTGGCTGTGTCGGCCAAGCGATTGGGGCATCTGGCGACCAAACTGAAACGCCGGTCCGAGTGGGAGTGGATCGAAGCCTATGAAGCCTATTGCCAAGACTGCTTCATGCAGCATGTTGCCAGCAGACTTTCCCCGTCGCAGTTCGACCCGCAGTTGCTGCACGAACCCTACATCGAACTGCTCGATGCCATCCTCCAACTGACTCCCCATTTCCGTCGATTGGGGGTTCAGCTACTGATCGATCGCCACCGCTACCCCTCCAATCCCTACACAGATCACCCCGCCAATCGCAACTTCCTCGACAAGCTGGCTACTGCTGGTATCGTCATGGAACCCTGGTATCAAGACGAACTGGTGCTCGAAGGAAAGACCGCGAAGGGAATGGCGTACCGAGTCGCCTTTGCCCGAGAGGTGCTCGATTACCTCCGGATGGGAGCTCTCTTTGGTACCTGCCTATCTCCCTCAGAGGGCAATTTTTATTCCACCATCAGCAACGCCGTCGATATCAACAAGCAGGTGCTCTATGGCAAGACAGAAGACGGGCAGGTTGTGGGGAGATGCCTTTTTGCGCTCAACCAGCAAGGGAGAATTCTGACCTACCACCGGTACCATCGCGATCCAGAGGACGGCTTCGATCCGCTTGTCGATCAATTCGCCGATCAATTGGCCAATCAAATGGGAACGCGCCGCGCCAGCAGTGGCAGGGTTGCCAAGTTGGTTTCGTCACGCTGGTACGATGATGGACCGATCGACTTGCCCAACGGCATCGACTGGGATGCCCAGGAAGGGCCACTATCGGAGATCATGAAATATAGCGGTTCTGACGAATTACTCAGCCGGTTGGCCCAACTTGCCGGCTCTGTCGATGAAGTCGCCATCCACCTGGAGCAACTCTGGTCGAACGAACTACTCACTGCGCGACCTGAATTGAGGCTTGCTTTGGCGCAAGCCTATTTCGGGCACTCCGAAATCGAAGATTCGTTGCGATGCCGTTTCCTGGTCGCTTTGCGTTCGCATGGAAGCCAAGAGCTGTACCACACTTTCCATCGTCGGATTCCTCTGAAGCGACTCCACCAACTTGGACGGCGATACTTTTGTGGAGACTGCATGAACTTCCATGAACTGGGAACATGGCAGAGCTTTGGTGGCCTGTTGCTCGATCACAGCCCATCGGCTGCTTTGCGATTCTCTAGACAGCTTGCCGATCGATTTGTAACCAATCCAGATGCGTTAGGGCGGGACGAACATCAAGCCTTTCTAGAAGAAGTTCGCCGTCGGCTTGGTAATCGTTGACCTCTTCCAACCCACGCCAATCTAGGGATCGTGCGTTCTACTGCGCTAAGCGATCGATATCCTCCACCTTCACGTGTAGGAATCTGAAAAAATAGAGAGTCCAGGCAAGTTGGAGTCGCGTGATTGATGGCGACTTCGTTTCTTTGTTCAAGTGCGCGGTGAATCGAAGAGCTAGTCGATCGGTTGTTGGTTAGGGTTGCAGGTGCTTTCTGGATCCTGCTGATCAAACTGCTATAATTTGACGGTGGGTCACTGGATTTGAGATCCGCCTTTCTTTTCCTCTTCTGCAGGAGTCCAGCATCATGAAGAGTCGCGGTCCAAAGCGCAATCGTCGCCTA
>JBJSWM010000954.1:0-2351 GCA_046085865.1 Pirellulaceae bacterium | reverse complement strand
CCTGACAGTGGGCAATCAAGAATCAGCCAGTTCTTCCTCCTCATCGTCGATTCCGACCGCAACGGTTTTTCTCGCTTCGACATCTGGTGTTGGCAACGGTTGCTGACCGGTGGCGTGAGCCACCAGGGCATCGATCAAACGCGGATTGACCGAGGTGACCAGATGGCGAACGACTAAATCGTTTAGCTCGCAGATGCGGTTCAGGTCGTTCACTCGACGGCTTTCCCCGCGGAAGTAAACCAGCCAATAAGTTCCCTTCTGATGACCGTCGATTGGATAGGCCAACCGTTGCTCGGCCCAAAGCCGACTGACGAGGATTTCCCCACCAATCTGCTCGATCATCTCTTTGACCGACTGAGCGGCGGCGTTGGGATCTCGTGAGTAGCGGTTGCTGTCCAGAATGAACAGGCATTCGTAATTATGAGTTGGCAACTTGGCGTCTCCTGGTAATGGCTGCGAGCGATGGTTCAATCGTTGCGGTTGTGTCGATTCATGCAGGTGTCGATCCCCAGTCCGACCCAGTCGGCGGCTGCATCGACCGCTTTCTGAATCGCCAGATCCACCTCCGGTTGTTCCTGCTTCTTGAAACGGCTCAGGACATAATCGGCGGCATCCCACCCCGAAGGTACGGGATCGATGCCAATTCGAAGCCTTGGAATCTCCTGGGTGCCTAGGACCTGCAGAATATCCGCCAGTCCTTTCTGACCACCACTGGACCCCTTGGCTCGAATCCGAATTCGCCCCAAGGGCAAATCCAAATCATCGCAAACCACCAGGACCTGCGATGCCGGGATTCTAAAAAACTTTACCAGTTGTCCGACCGCCCGGCCGCTGCAATTCATAAAGGTCTGTGGCCAAAGTAAGTGACCACGCCGACCTTGAATCTCGACAGTCTGCCAAAGGCTCTCGAATTTGCTGGAGGGACTTCCAGAGCCGAACTGCTTGGCCAGCCGATCGACTACTGCAAACCCAATGTTGTGTCTTGTCTCCTGGTACTTGCTTCCTGGATTCCCAAGGCCCACGATTCCCCAAGCTTCCCCTCGAATCGCCGCGGTTGCCGTTGCCGAATTGCCAGAGGAGGGCAGCGACTGGCCGGAGCCATCCGATTTGCCACTTCCCATCGTGCCAGCCCCTCAAACTGCGCCAGCCCATCAGGTCGCGGAGTGATCCACCTCAGAAAAAGCAGGTGATCGTTCCAGTACCAAGCTGTTTACTTCTTGTCCTTCTCTTCTGCCGCTGCCTTCTCCTTGCGGATCAGCTCCGGCTCCGCCCCAGTCGCCGTAGCCGCCTCGTCCGATGCAGCCGAAGGAACCACAACCTGCACCACCACTTCGTTGGCGGGGGTCACCGTGACGGCTCCAACCGGCAATTTGACTTCCCCAGCGTGAATCGCTTGTCCAACCTGCAATTGTGTCACGTCCACCACAATATGCTCGGGCAACTGACCGGCTGGGCATCGGATCGCCAACTGGTGCGACTGGAATCGCAACTGTCCACCCTGCGACAGCCCAATCGCTTCCCCATGGAGGACGACCGGTAGAGTCACATCGACCATTTCAGTCGCCGACACGCGAGCAAAATCGAGATGGATCACCTCGTTGCCCATGCTGTCCCACTGCATGTCTCGCACCAAGGCGGTGTCCTTAATTGCCCCTGTCAAATTGACCAGCCGAGCACCGCTTTTGAGCAACTTGGCGACGGTTTCTTCCCGGAGCGAAAGCAGGACATTCGCCTCTCCGTGCCCGTAAAGAATCGCTGGCACCATCCTCTTGCCACGCAGTTTCATTACCTGGCGGGTTCCCACCGCATCGCGAACAACGGCTTCAATCGTTTCAATCATGGTTCACTGTTCCAGCGTGACTTCCGGTCGCTCGACGCGTCCCTCGACAGCGCCAATCTTGCCTGATGCCCAAACCAAAAATCGAGTCGCTGCATCCCGAATCACTAGCGATCTCGGTTCAGCCAGCCGAATCGGACTTGCGACGACAAAGCATCTACCGATCCCGCCACCCGGAGGGTGAAGGAATCCGCTTCGGTCCAGTTGGTCTTGGGGAAACGGGAAAGTATGACGAAAAATAGGAGGGTCGCAAGTCCAAAAGCAGCCGGATCGACGCGAGTTGGCATTTTCTCGAATGCCCTTTCGGGGGGGCGTCGATCGGGCTTTCCCCGCTGGGGTTGGAAGCTGTGGTGTGGCACTCATAATAGAGGTGGGGGCTTGCTACCTGGAAAAGATAAGTCAAGCCGTACGGAGTGGAAGAGGTCGGCCCAACTGGTATCCGATGATTGACACTGGTTGGCTGTGGGTTTGTGGGAACGATCGTCGTTTTGGGAAGAGCGGGCACAATGGCAAA
>JBJSWM010000953.1:0-2839 GCA_046085865.1 Pirellulaceae bacterium | reverse complement strand
CCCCGGCACGATCATTCGTTCCGCATTCCTCGTCCCGATCTCAGCCTGAAACTTGGCACTCCAAACGCATGCAGCAGCTGCCATTTCGATGACAAACGATGGACACGCCCCGATCGTCCCCATCTTCGCCAATACGGAGATTGGGTCGCTGAAGCGGCACGCGGCGATCAGGAAGCGAAGGAACTGCTTCGCCAAATGGATCAGTGGAGCGAAGATGCGGCGGCTAAGTGGTACGGCACCGAGCGAAAGACGCCCGAGCATTTTGGAGAGGCGCTGCATGCTGCCCGCACCGGTTCCGAAGAGGCGCTGCAACTGGTTCCCAAGTGGATGGCCAAGCAGGGCCCGGAATCCCCAGCCATTGTCCGCGCTACCCTTCTCCAGGAATTCGCTCGCTTCTACCCCAGGCAAGCTGCGTTGTTGGGTCGGGAAGCCACCAAAGATGCCTCACCGCTGGTACGTCGCGCCGCGACCACCGCTCTAGGCACAATCCCCGATCCCGGAACGCGCGCCATAGCGGAAAAACCTCTTTTGGCCGATCCTGTCCGATCGGTTCGGGTCGAGGCAGCATCGCAAATCGCGACCGCTGGCCCCGACCAAGTACGCGCGATGCGTTCCCCCGAATGGGACCGCGCCTGGCAAGAGTTGCTGGATCGCCACCACGCCAACCGCGATCGCTCGGGCGCCCACCTGGGACTAGGACTGCTTGCCGAACAGATGGGCAAGCCGCAGCAGGCGATCGAACACTATCGCGACGCGTTGCGATTGGAACCCCAGGCGACCGGTCCCAGATCGAATCTAGCGGTCCTCTACGACGTGATGGCCGATTCGGTGTCGGGAGAGCGTCTGACAGCGGAGGATGAGAAACTGAAGGAATCTTGGCGACAGCAGGCGACGAAAATGCGGGAAGAGGAGTTGCCTCTTTTGCTGCGTGATGCCGATCTGCTTCCGAAGGAACCTTCCCTGCAATACCGCAGCGGCTTGGCTCTGTATATGGCCGATCGCAATGAGGAAGCCATGCAGAGAATCCAACGCGCCGTCGACCTAGCACCCGAAGAGGCTCAGTACCGAACCACCCTGGTCCTGCTCTTGCAGAAAATGGGGAAATTCACTGAAGCCATCGATACCCTTCGCCCACTACTCGATCGCCAACCCGACGACCCCGGACTCTCCCAACTGCTTCGACAGTTGCAGCAGCAGGCGATTGCCCCCGCCGTTCGCTCCCCAGCAACTCCCTGACGCGATCCCACTCCATGAATTCCTTTGGCTGCCGAGGAATGGCAGGCAGAAATGGCGGCTAGGAACTGGGTGCATTCGTCGTTTGCTGCGAGCCGATTGGGCTACAATGAAGCGAATTCCGCTCTACCCGCCTTACTCTGATGTACCTGACGAGCGATGCCATGAAGTCGATCGGCCTCCTGGGGTGCCTTTGGTTCTGCCTCGCGTCCCTGCCAGCTTTCGCCACCGAAGGAGAAGTCGGTACGCGCGACCAACAAGCCATTCGGCTTCTGCTAGCTCGTTGTGCTGGGTGCCACGGGGAAGACGAACAACAGGGGAACCTGCGACTGGACAGTCGCGATTCCCTGGAGTCGGGCGGGGATTCCGGTCCCCTGCTTCCACTGAAGGATCCTTCCGAGCATCCTTTGATTCAGCGAATCACAGCGGACGATCCAGACCTAAGAATGCCGCCAGAAGGAGAGCCGCTGTCGACTGTTGAAGTCGACCTTCTGCGTCAATGGTTATTCGATGCAGCCCCCTGGGATCCATCGCTTGATCGCAAGTGGCTGCAGCAGGAATTCCTTCCCGGGAAAGAACACTGGGCCTGGAAACCTCTGAATCGGCCTGCAGTACCGCCCGCAGACCCTTGGCAATGGTCGAATCATCCGATCGATCGCTTCATCGCTGGTGGCATGCAAACCGAGGCGGCCGAACCGATGCCGCAAGCATCCCTGCAGGTACTCGCACGCCGCATGTCGGCGGATATCCTTGGGCTTCCCCTGGATTTCGAACAGCTGCCGATGGAAGACCTCAATCGCCAAGAGGAAGACCTCTGGCTGGATCGACAGGTCGATGCGATGCTCGCTTCGCCTCGAGCCGCCGAGAGGTGGGCACGCCATTGGCTGGATGTGGTGCGATTTGCGGAGAGCGATGGATTTGAGACCAACCAGCCAAGACCGAATGCCTACCGATACCGCGACTATGTCCTTGAGGCATTGCGCCACGATCTGCCCTACGATCAATTCGTGCGAGATCAGATCGCGGGAGATCAGTATGGCCAGGATGCAGCGACCGGCTTCCTGGTGGGCGGTCCATGGGATCGCGTCAAGAGTCCCGATCCTGTGCTGACAGCCAACCAGCGCGCGGATGAGCTGCATGACATGGTCAGCACGACGGGTAGTGTGTTTCTTGGGATCACCATCGGCTGCGCTCGATGCCACGATCACAAATTCGACCCTGTCTCTCAGCGCGACTACTACGCCATCAAGGCCTGTCTCTCTGGAGTCCAGCACGGCGAAAGGCAACTTCCACAAGAAACCGCTGCGGGCTTGAAACAGCCTTCGGAATTATCGGAGCCACCCGAGAAGATCGCCCGTACGCTGGAACAATCGATCGCCAGCCGGACCCCAACCACGCCGCGATCTTCCCTGAGACTGCTGGACGATACCGCCTCCAATATGAACTCGTTGCTGCCCGGCAGTGCCGTGGCTTCTCATGCCGATGGGGTGAAGTGGGGCCAGAAACAGCAGGATCCGGTTCGGTACGGCATCGTCAATCTCGGACAATCCTACACCTGGTGGAACGCTCCAGCTGAAACCGATGTCGCAACTTGGCAACTGGTTGC
>JBJSWM010000952.1:0-2016 GCA_046085865.1 Pirellulaceae bacterium | reverse complement strand
CAACGAATCGTGGGCAATCGACAACCTGTCGATCGGGCTCTGGGAAGATACCTTCACCATCCCCGACAACCTAGCCGCCAATGCCTACGTCGCCGACATGGCGTCGCGCAGTTTCGACCCATCCAGCCAGTTCACCTACTCGCTGGTCAGTGGCACTGGGGATACCGACAATGGTTACTTCGCCATGGTCGGCAATGAACTTCGCACTGCCACCGCGCTCCTGGCAGGCAAGACCTCCTACTCGATTCGCGTCCGAGCCACCGATCAGGATGGGGTCCAGTTCGAGACCGTGCTTCTGATTCTTGCCAGCACCGGCAATCAGGCTCCCACCGACCTCAATCTGTCACCCCAGAGCCTTGCGGAAATGGCTGGTGCCAATGCGTTCGTCGGTACCTTCAGCACCATCGATCCGAATCCTACCGACACCTTCACCTACACCCTGGTCTCCGGAACCGGCGACCAAGATAACGGGCAGTTTGAAATTGTCGGCGATACCCTGAAAGCAAAAAATAGTTTCGACTACGAAACCAAATCCAGCTACTCCATCCGCGTCCGAACGACCGAGCAGGGGTCTTTGTACGAAGAAAAGGTCTTTTCCATCCTGGTAACCGATGTCAATGAAGCGCCGACCGATATCTCCATCTCCCCATCTGGGATCAACGAGAATGCCGGCACCAATGCAACGGTAGGCACCTTCAGCTCTGTCGATGAACCAGGCAATACGTTTACCTACAGCTTCGCCACCGGTGGAACTGACAACAGCCTCTTCAGCATCACTGGAGCGACTCTGAAGGCCAATGACAGCTTCGATTTTGAACAGAAGTCCAGCTACTCCATCCGCGTCCGGTCGACCGACCAGGGAGGATGGTGGTTCGAAAAAGATCTGACCATCCAGGTGAACGATGTCGATGAAAATGTCTACCTAAATGGTTCCGCATCCCCCAACGATCTCTTCGTCGCTACCTACACCGGCAACGGGACCACCGCTCAGTGGTCGGTGACCCGAAACGGAGTCAACGTTTTTACCGGAACAGTGCTAAACGGCGGGGCTCTGGTTTTCGACGGCCAAGCTGGCACCGACACTCTCAACGTGGTGGGCCGAACGATCGATGATCTCTTCGTGCTGCAAGGCTCACGCGTCACGCTCAACAACGCCATCGTCCAGCATTCGAATATCGAAACCTTCCGACTGCTGGCCGGGACTGGCAGTGACCGAATCGTGGTCCATTCCGGGTCAGCCATCTTCGATGGGGGTGGTGGCATCGATACGGTCGAGGCACCTTCGGGGAGCAACACCTGGAGCATCACTGCGGCAGCGGCCGGTTCACTCAACGGTACCCTGCAATTCCTTCAAGTGGAATCGCTGCAGGGTGGAGATGGAACCGACCAATTCAGCTTTGGGCTAACCGGCAGCCTCACTGGACTGGTGGCCGGAGGCGCTGGCACCGACACACTCAACTTCTCTGCCAAGACAGCCGCTCATTCCATCAATCTCCAGACAAACACTGCTACCTCCACCGGTGGATTCTCGCAGATGGAATCGTTCGTCGGGGGAGCTGCCGTCACCGATACCGTCATCGGTGCGAATATCGCCAACTCCTGGTCGATCACCGGCAGCGACTCCGGCACCGTCAACACCACCACCAGTTTCAGCGGTTTTGAAAATCTCACGGGTGGCACCGCTGCTGACACCTTTACTTTCGCCTCAGGCGGTAGCCTGACCGGCAATGCGGTCGGTGGCTCCGGGATCGATCTGCTCGATCTATCAGCCAAAAGTGGTGCCCTCGAGTTTCGACTCGGTACCGCCAACCGCGTCACTGGCGTTACCGGTTACACAACGATCGAAACGGTGACTGGCAATGGAGTCGCAGGTTCGGCGGTGGTTGGTTCCAACGTCGCGACCAATTGGGTAGCGACCGCTGCAGGCCAGATCGTCGTCGGTGGTGCCACCTACAGTGGCGTCTCGACCATCACTGGGGGAACCGCCAACGATCTGCTAGTCGGTCCCAACGTCGC
>JBJSWM010000951.1:0-3873 GCA_046085865.1 Pirellulaceae bacterium | reverse complement strand
ACTTCCATCCCCTCGATGACGCGACCAAAAACGCAGTACTCCCCGTTCATCGGGGGCGAGGCGAGCAGATCGAAAAAGAACTGCGCCGAACCGGAATCGTAATCGGTGGTCTGTGTGACCGGATCGGACCCCAGTGCGACTGCGACGCTTCCGCGGAAATGCTTGCGGGCTCTCGGGGATTTCATCTCACCTCGCACCGTATAGCCCGCCGATCCACTTCCGTCCCCTCGTTCGCAACCTGTCTGAGCGACGAAATGCTTGAGCACACGGAAGATCGGACGCCCATCATAGAAACCATTCTTCGCGAGATAGAGGAAATTGGCCACGGTCTCCGGGGCGTCCTCTTCGAAAAGCTCCAGAACAATCACCCCTTTGGTGGTGGAGATGCGGACTCTCGGTAAATCGTCCGCCCGGGCTTCGGCCGCTCGTAACTCCAACTCTTTCTTCCAATCCTCCTTCAGCTGCTCGATCGACTGCAGCACCTGGGGTGGGACCGCCGTATCAACCCCGCTCTGAATCGCTCGCCTCAAACATTGCTCGGAGAATTCAAAGTCGTGCTCTCCGAAGGCGGCTAGCCCTGCGATCCCATCGACATCGGGATGCGGATACTTCTGTTCCACTAGCACCTTGCCAACTTCATTCATTCCGTCGAATCGGTCCGCTTCGCACTCCTCTTTGAGCATTCCAAAGAGGAGATCCCCGACGGTGGAGTATCGCTGCGAATCGCTCCGATACAAATCAATCGCTGCCTTGCGGAATCGTTGGCTTGACTCGCGGGCTTCCTGCGATACCTTCTGCCATTCCTGCAACTTCGAATCCCGTTCGGCCGACAGGTCGGTATGATGCTCGACAATCTTCCGACGGAGATTCTTCATCTGCACCTTCAATTCCACCCACCGCTCCCTGTAAGCTTGCGCCAGGGGGCTGTTGTCTGTATCGGGCACCTGTCCTGCATCCGGTGCAATCGCCGGTGGCTGAGCTTCGGATGCGGCATCCTGCCCGACTGCCACAGAGACCATGCCGCAGGTCTTCCATGCGAATAGCAACCAGAGAATCGCAGAGGCAACGATCGCCATCGATTTTCTGGCCAGTTCGCACCCCATTTGGATCCCATTTTGGGCTGGTTTCGTTTTCTTTCCCGGTTGCATTCGCAGCATCCTTTTCCGCAAGTCGAACAAAGCGCACCTGATGTTCCTACGCGCCAGCCGCCGCATTGGTTCGGACACCTGGACAGCCCTGAAGCGAGTTCATGGTACGTCGTAGCCACCCTGGATGGCAATTGCCTTGGGGGGCCAGGTAGCCGACGGAGAGACTCCACCATCAGGTGCCGAAGAAAGGAAATGCAGTCGACGGCCGACGCTCTAGCCTTCGATCGCGTAGAATGCCCAGACGCGGCAACCAGAATCTTCGCCGTCGAATCCCCCCGGAGGCTATGGATGCCACGCAAAAGCCGATCGCCGCAACCCTCAGGAAATTCTAACCTTCGTGGTGCGGTGCGGATTATCGCCGGCTCCTTGCGGGGTAGGTCGATTCCATTTCTGGTCTCCGAAGCGACACGCCCGATGAAGGATAAAACCAGGGGGGCGATTTTCAACATCATCGGACCAAGCCTGGAAGGGTATCGGGTTTTCGATCTGTTCGCCGGTACTGGGATTTTGGCGATGGAGTCCTTGTCGCGGGGAGCGACGAGCGCCACGGTGGTGGAACTGGACCACCGCCGAGCCAAGGCGATCGATCAGGCTGGCCGAACTCTGTTGCTGAACCCTAGATTGCGTGTTGTTTCCGCCGATGCCTTTGCCTGGTCTGAACGTTGGCTGAAGGGGGCAGAAGCGACACCCGATGGGGAGCCTTGGGTGGTCTTCTTTTGCCCGCCGTATCCCCTGTGGGATGCGGATCCAGCACAGATGGAACGGTTGATCCAGATTTGGGCACAAGCCGCCCCCGCAGGGTCGGTTTTGGTGGCCGAATCGCCGCAGCGCCAAGTCGACCACAACCTGCCATCCGCTCCTTGGCAATGGGAATCCAGGCGGTATCCACCAGCCAATGTGCTGTTTGGATGGCACCCCGAGGCGCCACCAAGTCCTCCCGCGGATTGAACGTTTTTGATCGAGAGCCTGCAAGGCCCCCTACAAATCGATCGCCGAATCGCTCGCAGGGACCCCGCGCGATCGTATCTGAGTCATGATCGAAAGGATCGCAAGAGCGGCTTGGCGCAGCGCTTGGACTCTTGCCTCGGGCGTGTTCCGACCTTTGCCCGACCGTGGCGGAATGGTAGGCCAATCAATCGACCAACGATTTCTCTCTTTCAGCTCGCTTAGCTCCTCGAGCTTATCGAGCAACTGCTGCAACGTCGCCTCTCCTGGAGCCGTACGGCAGACGCGGTAGGGCGCGCGGCCTGATCGTCGCCCATCTGGAAGATCTTCGGTGGACGGACCTAGACCTCGCAGAGACTGAAACAAAAGACCCGCCAGCCCCAGCCCTGAAGCAATGATCGCCAGCGGCCATTGCGAAACAGCAGCCAAGAGCGCCGCAAAAAGAAAGCAGATGGCGGACGTGACAAGCAAGGGCTGCTGCCACCAGACCGACCCGACTTCCTCACCACTTCGAACCGGCGCCGACTGCTCATCGACCACCGGCAGTGCCAACACCTTGACGACGATCACGGAAATGTTGTCAGGTCCACCTCGGAGATTCGCTAGATCGACCAGAACACGAGTCGCCTGATCGACATCGAGCACCTGAAGGAGATGCGAGATTTCTTCATCGGATACCTGCCCAGAGAGCCCATCGCTGCAAAGGAGAAATTGATCCCCCTCCTGCACGGCGAAAGGACCTTCCAAGTCGACATGAACCGAAGGATTTGGACCCAGCGAACGGGTGATCACATTCTTTGGGATCGCTCCCCCTCGAATCACCGCCTCACTCAATTCCCCTGAAGCCTCCAACTCCCACACAAGGCTGTGGTCAAAGGTCAATTGCTCCAATACCGTTCCTCGCAGTCGATAGACGCGGGAATCACCGACATGCCCGATCAGCGCCCCCTGAGGCAACAGAACCAAACTGCTGCAGGTCGTACCCATGTTGCGGAAATCAAGGTTGGCCTGACCTCTTCGATGGATTTCGCGATTGGCTTCGTGGAAGGAATCGACGATCGATGAGCCGGGATCGTGGCGTTTGGATTTTAGGTAGTAATGCCCCACGGTCTCCGCCGCCAGACGACTGGCAATCTCACCAGCAGCGTGCGCACCCATTCCATCGGCAACCAAAAAAAGATGCCCATGATCTCGCCAAGCTCCGAGCGTTTCGGCCAACACACTGGAGATGAAATCCTGGTTGTAGCTGCGGCGCATCCCTGTCTCGCTGAGACTCGCAACCCGAACACTTGCTGACGGCGAACAACCGCTCAAGTTGGGAGCACTGGAATCGTTCGGATACGTGGGGGGCGACAAAATACTGGGATCTCCCAGGAACCATTCGGCAAGGCACAAACCGTGGTCGAGGAACCTCCCCTCACACCGCTAGCCCGTCGCCCCATTCTAGAGGAAAACGCCGAGTCGATTCCAAGGAGGAACTGAATTTCCTCCCCAGCAAGTTCGCTTCTCAGGCAGCACGCGCAGGTCGCTTTAGCCGGAACAAACCGAAGATTTCCTCGGAGGTCATCCCAAGATTGGCCGGACCGTTTCCCTCTGCAAAAAGGGTTTCCGCCAACAACCTTTTCTCTTCCAGTACATGGTGGATCCGCTGCTCGATCGTCTGTACCGATGTCATTCGAGTGATCGTCACGGTGCCTGCGGCCCCCAACCGATGGGCTCGATTGATCGCCTGATCTTCGACCGCAGGATTCCACCATCGATCGAAGAGAAATACGTAGCG
>JBJSWM010000950.1:0-2044 GCA_046085865.1 Pirellulaceae bacterium | reverse complement strand
GCGACGTGCTGGGACGTAGAATCTGCTTGCTGGAGCAGCTTTTTCAGAGCCGCAGCGGCTTGGAAACTGGCGCCAGGGGCTCCGATCCGACGCGCTAAGTCCAAAAGGCGGGCCCGATGCTGCTCTCTCAACTGGGGATCTTCGATCCAGGGGGTCATCGTATCGGACACTTGGCGTATTTGCGTTTCCCCTAGACGCACCGTAAGGAACTCGGGCATCAGGATTTCCCCGGCGATGAGGTTGGGAAGCGTCATGCTGCGGAGGGGGCTGAGCGTCCTTCCGATGAGATAGGTGGGAGCGGAAACCCGGTAGATGATGGCGGTCGGGACACCTCTTGCCATCAATTCCAGACTGACAGAACCGCTTTTCGACAGAGCGCAGTCGGCCATGGCAAGAATCTCCGAGGTCTTTCCGACGCTGAAGGAGATCGACACGGAAGGGTCGAGGTCCAAGCACTGATCTTGGCACCAGCGAGCGTGATCTTCTTTGAGAGCGGCGACAGAAAAATGGAGTGGTGTTTTTACCGTTTGGGACAGCCGACGCAGGACCGCCAGTTGCCAGGGCCAGTTGTGACGGACTTCATGGCTTCGTGACCCTGGCAGCAAGGTGACGTGGACGCGATCGACCGGCCGATGATCGGCCATCCATCGCTGGTCGAGAGTCTGCTGGGCGACGTGATCGAAGAAAGGATGACCTACCGATACCACCGGCATGCCTGCCTTGCGGTAGTAGTCGACCTCCATCGGTAAACTAGCCAGCACGCAGTCGACTGTGCGACGCATCTTTCCGATGCGCCACCCACCCCAAGCCCACAGTTGGGGTGGGAGATAATAGTAGACAGGAATCCCCTTCGCCTTTGCCCGCTTGGCGATGTGCCAGTTGAATCCAGGGAAATCGACTAGCACGACAGCATCGACCTCGCGCTCCGCGAAAATCGCTTCCGCCTGATCGGCAAAACGAAAGAAATCACGAAGCTTCGGCAGCACTTCCGCAAAGCCCATCACGGCATGATCGGTCAATCGCACGTCGATCCGGCACCCCGCCACTTCCATCTGCGGTCCGCCAAAACCCCGAAAGGCAATCGTTGGATCGATCGACTTCCAGGCCGCAATCAACCTGGAAGCGTGCAGATCCCCGCTGGGGTCCCCCACGGAAAAGAATATGCGATGCCCCATCCTGCTTGGTTTCCTGGTACCAGACCTCCGATTTTCCCATCCCAGAAAGTCCCATTTCAACCGGTTTGGCAGGTCCAAGTCAAAGCCAATCCCCCTGCCGTTGCTTGGCATTGCCCGTCCAAGCTCTTGCCCTGCCGAACGCTAGCTCTCAAGATCAGACAGTGGCCTCCGCCGACACGAATCCCAACATTAGGAAAGCAGCAAGCAACATGGAATCATCGACCCCGGATCCCTGGGCAGGAGAAGGACTTCGGCCGAGGAAAAGGGGACATCTCCAACCAGTCGACAGCTATCTGACCGGGAGCTGGGATGCACTTGGCGCCGGAGCTCCTGCGCTGGTCGCTCTCGCGCAGATCGCCAGCCAGGCGATGGTCGATAACGATCCAGTCAACCTGGATCAGTTGTCGGTCGAGGCGCGGGCGATTTTGGTGTCGGCCAAATCGCGCGGTGTGATCGAGATCAAGGGAGTCCCTGCCGCCTTCGATCCGGCCGATCGCTGGATTGCCGTCTACGTGCAAGTCGATGAAGAACGGACGCTTGCGTTTCGAAGTCGTGAGCAGCCGGAGGTAACGATTCGATTCCTAGAAGGCTTTCGTCAGCTTTGTCAGGGAGGACTGGTTGTCCACCATCTGCATCACGATTTCTCTCTTTCCCACAGAGGTTTCCAGCTAGCGCGTCAGCAAGACGAATCTACGGTAAGGGAGGCGCTCCAGTGGGGTGTTGAAGAGTCGTTCGGCTAGGATGTCGCTCGCGGTTTTCCTGATCTTCCTAGGGTGTGTGAGGCCGTCGGTAGCAAGAGGGACGATTCGAGCGTTGAATCGATGGGGAACATCGGTGCCTCATGCTGTTCGTCGCGACGGCGGAACACA
>JBJSWM010000949.1:0-2838 GCA_046085865.1 Pirellulaceae bacterium | reverse complement strand
AAACTTTGTCAATTTTTCTGTCCAGTGGATGGGTGATCGCTGGATCGCACCAGAATCGGGCTGGGACTGAGTGGTATGGTGGTTCCGGCGACTTGGCTTGTGGGTTGGTCCGGCGCTGCACTCGGTGCGATGTCGCTCCCCTTTGGACTCCGGTTGGCCTTGCTGAAAGCGACGAAATTCCCGACAATAGAGGGCTTCCCCGCCCCCGCAGCATCGACGGATTTGGCGACTGACTGGAACCAGGGAACTGGTTCGGAGCGGTTGTAAGAGAGAGAAGCTGGGGGGAATTCCGGCGAGCCAATGGGATGGCCCAAGGCTGCGTAGGACAGTTGGTTTTTGGGGTTTTTAGGGCCAGAGGGTCTGGTCCGACGGTTGGCATGCTGGGGCGACGACCTCATGCAGAGCCGGCTGGAGGTTTGGAAGATCGCATTCGAGATTCTCATTGAAGGAGAACCAGCGAGATGGCAAGGTACACAGGGCCCAAGGCGCGGATCAACCGTCGCCTGGAGGTGATGCTGTTCGAGAACGCGGGAGCGACCCGGGCATCGGAAAAGCGGAAGAAGCCACCGGGAATGCATCCCCGAGGTCGCCGCACCAGCAACTACGGGATCGCTTTGGCGGAAAAGCAGAAGATCAAATACTACTACGGTCTGGGTGAACGGCAGTTGCGCCGTTACTTCGATGCGGCGGTCCGCAAGAAGGGGAACACCGGGGAGACGTTGCTGCTGATGTGCGAGCGGCGGTTGGACAATGTGGTCCGTCGCGCTGGTCTGACCAAGACCCGCCCACAGGCTCGCCAAGGGATCGTCCACGGGCACTTCCGCGTCAACGGCGTGAAGGTGACCAGCCCCAGCTATCTGCTGCGACCCGGCGATGTGATCGAAGTGACCAATCGCGAAGCGGTGCGGAATCTCTACAAGGGTGTCATCGCCAACAATCCCTCGATTCCGCTCGACTGGATCGCCTTCGACAGCGAAGGACTGCGCGTGACGATGCAGGGGGCTCCCGGTCCTTCCGACATCAGTCTGCCGGTCAATGCGAACGTCGTGGTCGAATTCCTGTCTCGCTAAGCGAGGCAGGTTGACAACATCCTGGCAACGGGTCGGACAGCAGGAGAGGATTGAGCGATGCACAGTCCCTTGGTGGTGCTGGGTGGTGGTCCTGGTGGTTATGCCGCAGCCTTTCTGGCAGCCGACGAAGGCTTGCCAGTGGTGCTGGTGGAGGCGGAGTCGCGATTGGGCGGCACCTGCCTCTTGCGCGGATGCATCCCCTCCAAGGCGCTGCTTCACGTGGCCAAGGTGATTTCGGAAGCGCAGGAGCTTCACGATTGGGGAGTTGGCTTTAGCACCCCCAGCATCGATGTCGATCGCGTCCGAGCCCGCAAGGAAAAGGTGATCGCCACCCTCAGTGGAGGGCTGGCGCAATTGGCCAAGCGGCGTCAAGTCACCGTGATCCGCGCCAAGGGTGTTTTTGAAAACAGCACGACGCTGCGGCTGGAAGGGGACGATCCTTCAATCCCGGCCGAAAGGACGTTGACCTTCGATCATTGCATCCTGGCCACCGGCAGCGTCCCTGCCATGCCTCCCTCCTTTCAGATCGGCAGCGACCGCGTCATGGACTCGACCGGCGCCCTGGCACTGACCGACATTCCCAAGCGGCTGTTGGTGGTAGGGGGTGGCTACATCGGCCTGGAAATGGGGACGGTCTACGCCAATCTCGGTTCTGAGGTCACCGTCGTCGAATGGACCGATGGCCTGCTGCCCGGGGCCGACCGTGACTTGGTCAAGCCGTTGCACAAGCATCTGGAAAAACTCTTCGACAAACGGATCTACCTGAATACCAAAGTCGGTTCGATGGCCGAGGTCGACAACCAGGTTGAAGTGACGTTCGAGGGACCGGGGAAGTACGGCCACGAGCGATTTGACCGGGTGCTTGTGAGCGTTGGTCGAAGGCCCGTCAGCGCGGGGCTGGGATTGGAAAAGACGTCGGTCCAAGTCAACCCGCGCGGCTTCGTCGTCTGCGACAAGCAGCAGCGGACCAGCGACCCTCACATCCTGGCGATCGGCGATGTGGCCGGTGACCCAATGCTGGCTCACAAAGCCAGCCATGAGGCGAAGGTCGCGGTCGAGGTGGTGATGGGCAAGCCAGTCAGCTTCGACAAGCAAGCGATCCCCGCAGTGGTCTTCACCGATCCAGAAATCGCGTGGGCCGGTCTGACGGAAGATCAGGCCAAGCGGGAGGGGCGGCAAGTCGATGTCGAAGTCTATCCTTGGGCCGCCAGCGGCAGGGCTCAGGCTCTAGGACGCACCGAAGGCCTGACCAAGTGGCTGGTCGACCCGCAGACGCATCGAGTCCTGGGCTGCGGTATCGTTGGATCGGGGGCCGGGGAGCTGATCGCAGAGGCGGTGCTGGCGATCGAGATGGGGTGCGAGGTGCGCGACCTGACTGAATCGATCCACCCCCACCCGACGCTCAGCGAAACGCTGATGAATGCCGGAGAAGTCCACTTCGGCACGGCCACCGAAATCTACAAGCCGAAGAAAAGCCATTCGTAGCGATTCGGCTTTCGGTCGATCGCTTGTTGGTAGCTTGGTTCTTTCCATCCATCGCCAGATGGTGGATGGATCCTTTGCCATCTCCCCGTAGCCGACAATCGCCAGATGGTGGATGAATCTGGTTGTAGGTCATGCGTAGCCATCCACCGCGTGGCCGCGGTGGCTACCGAAGAGGTGGGTACGAAAGAATCGGCTCGCCATCTCCAAGTAGCCAACAATCGCCAGATGGTGGATGGATTTGGTTGGAGGTAATGCGCAGCCATCCACCGCGTGGCCGCAGTGG
>JBJSWM010000948.1:0-4200 GCA_046085865.1 Pirellulaceae bacterium | reverse complement strand
GTGCTCGTGCTCGTGCTCGTGCTCGTGCTCGTGCTCAATGAAATGGTACTCGTATTCGAAAAAAAGGCGCTGAGACACTGGAGCATCGAAAACGAGCAATCGAAAGCGATGCTCCAGGAAATTACCCGATGCTCCTTGTTTTTCAACCCTCTTCCGATCGGTCTTTTCGGACGGTTCGCAAGGCGCGCCGCACAATGTACTTTGTCGCCGCAGTGGGAGACTCTCGTTGCCACCTTTGGGTCACTGCGATAACCCAACCTGGCTGGCTCTTGCTGGCATCATTCAGCCAATTGGCAACCGAATTGGCCACATAACGATCCTCATCGGACTTCAGCGGTTCCAAAAGCACCAGCCCCGGCGATGGATCTTCCTTCAAAGCGGCGATATGCGGGGCCCAGACACCTCGAGGCCGCGTGATCTCCGATGCATAACGCCGCAACCGGGGATCGGCAGCTCGCGTCCATTTCTCCAGCTGCGCCATCGCAAGAGACAATTGATCGATCACCTCCTGTCGCAGCGCGATCCACGCGATCTCACGCACACCAGGATGAGGATCTTGAGCCAACGGCTGGATCCAATCCAGTCGCTTCTTGAAGCCAGCTGCCGGATGAAGCCCCACCAGCAGGGCGGCCCACTCCCGCACGATGTCGCTGGAATGGCTCACCATTCGCTGCCAGCACGCACTGCCCGCATTCCAGCGACCGCCAAGATACTCCGCCACCCGCCAACTCTGCTGCAGCGCTGATCCACCACCGATCCACTGGGATAGCTCCTTGGCACCTGGCACCATCCCCCCCGGATCGATCTGCCCCCAAACCGATCGAAGCAACACCGACCGCTCGACGCTCAACCACTCCACAAGATTCCGCGTCGGCAATCCGCCCTCGCTCATCGCCCGCCGCGATGCGGAGGAAATGTCCGACATCCGCCGCGGGACCGGCCGGTCATCCACCTTCCTGGCCGATTCCTTGCCGGCCCCACTGCGCCTGGCCATCCTACCATCCTCTCTTGCCACCCATCCGCAAGCAGATGGGTCCGAAACCGCGGAGGCACCATCCTGCAATCACCGAACCTAGCTACCCGCCAGTGGCTGCACGACTGGACCATCCAGCATCGGAAAGGCTGCCATCGCGATTGTAACTGTCGGCCACTTGGGCTGCTGCATCTTCGCAAGCCGCTCGCCATCCAGTACAACCAAACGTCCACGGCTGCCAGACAACCCGCGTCAGGCGAGCCGCCGATCGCCCCCCTTCCTGCATCGCAAGGAGTCCACTTTGGCCGCTTCCTCCAGCAGCTCGTTCCGCCCTTCCCAGCCGAAGGGGGAAGCTCGAAAACCAACCCGCCGCCGCAATATCCAGAACGAGGGAAAGACATGGTACGACTACCCGCAATACTACGATCTGGGCTTTGCTGATGAATCGGAACGCGAAGCCAACTTCCTCCACCTCGTCTTCAAGCAGCTGGTTCCTGGGAAGACCAGGAAGATCTTCGAGCCGGGTTGTGGAACCGGCCGACTCGTGCTCGAAATGGCTCGCCGCGGCTACAACGTGACTGGCCTGGACCTGAACGAAAAGGCATTGCAGTTCTGCCGCAACCGGGTCGAGAAACAGGGGGTCGGCAAACTGGTGACACTGGTCCAGGGAGACATGACCAACTTCCGATTCCCCCATCGTTTCGATGCCGCTTTCAATACGCTCAATACCTTCCGTCACCTGACTACCGAAGACGAAGCGGTGAAACACCTGCGAGTGGTCGCCGAACATCTGAAGACCGGTGGTGTCTATGTTCTCGGATTCCATCTGCTTCCCCCCGATGCGGATCTCTACGGCACGGAAAGATGGTCTGCCAAAAAGGGAACCACCAAAATCAATTACGCGCTGACCGTTCGGGAATCGTCTCGCCAGACACGCGTCGAGCTCCTGCGGATCACCATGTCGATCCACCGCCCCCAAGGCGTGCTCAAACTTTACGATGAGTTCCCATTGCGGACCTACTCGGCAGCTCAAGTGAGATCGCTGCTGAAGAGAGTTCCCGAACTAGAGCTCAAGGGGGTCTACGATTTCTGGTACGACTTGGACGAACCTCAGAAACTGAACAACGACCTCTCCGATGCCGTCTTCGTGCTCCAGAAGAAATGAAAGTTGCCGATGGCTCGACGTCCCTCTGGAAACAAAGGCACCGGCTCCCATCCCGCCACCCGCCTGCTCGATGCCTCCCAGCGGCTTTCACAGAGCCTGCAGGAACTCGATTTTTCCTCGGTGTGCCCCTGGGTCTACAACCCTCTGGAGTATGCGTGGGATCCCTACCAGGAATACATCGAACGCTACGCTCGAAGTGGCATCCGCCTACTGTTTCTTGGAATGAACCCTGGCCCCTGGGGAATGATGCAAACCGGCATTCCCTTTGGTGAAGTTACCGCCGTCCGCGACTGGCTAAAGATCACTTCCCAGCCGAAGACGCCCGAGCGATTCCATCCCAAACGCCCGGTGCTGGGAACCGCATGCACCAAGCAAGAGGTGTCCGGCAAAAGACTATGGGGCCTCTTCGCCGACCGTTTCGGGACTCCCGATCGATTCTTCGACCATGCCTTCGTCGCCAACTACTGCCCGCTCGGCTTCCTGGCCGAAGGAGCCCAAAATCTGACCCCGGATAAATTCCCCTCTCCTCTGCGCCGCTGCCTGGAAGAAGCCTGCGACCAACTTCTTCAAGAGACTCTCGATCTGCTGCAGCCCCACCACGCCATTGGCGTTGGAGGCTTCGCCCAAGCCTGCCTCCAGCGATGCGCTCAAGATTTTCCAAAAATCCAGGTCGGAAGGATTCTCCACCCCAGCCCCGCTTCGCCAGCCGCCAATCGTGGCTGGGCCACTCAGGCCACCCGGGAGCTGATCGACATGGGAGCTTGGCCACGCGATCCATGAACGATAACATTCGAACCGCCACGGGAACGTGATACGATTGGGCGATCCGGTTGCCTCCAGCATCCGCAGCGGGATCGCAATGGCTCAACGAAATGACAAGGCTCAACGACCTTCGATGCCCAGGCATCTGAACACAAACGTCAGGAAAGGAAGATGATGCGGACCGGCCCGATGCTCCCCAAGGACCTCAAAAACAGCGTGATCGCTGTCCCCCCTTTGGCACGCGACGCGCAAGGGGAGATCTCCTCACAGGAGAACCGGCGGCTGATCGACTACCTGGAAGCGGGTGGCGTTCGGTCGCTGCTATATGGAGGCAACGCCGTCTTCTACCATCTTCGCCCCTCAGAGTTTGCATCGACCCTCGAACTGCTCGCCCAAGCGACCGGCCCCGACACCTTCGTCGTTCCCTCGGTCGGACCCTCTTACGGTCTGATGCTGGATCAAGCCGACATCCTTCGCGATTTCGACTTCCCCACAGCGATGCTGCTGCCGCAAAAAGAGATCGTCGACCCCCAGGGCATCGCGCGCGGCATCACGGACCTGGTCGCCCGCAGCAACAAACCTGCAGTTCTCTACCTGAAACATGACCGATGGCTGCCAGTCGATCTGGTCGGCAAGCTCCATCGCGATGGTCTGCTCAGCTGGATCAAGTACGCAGTGGTGCGGGATCAACCAGAAGTCGACCCATATCTATCAGAACTCCTGGAAGAAGTCCCAGCCGAATCGATCGTCAGCGGCATCGGGGAACAGCCTGCGATCATCCATCGAAGACTCTTCGGCCTAGCAGGCTTCACCACCGGCTGTGGCTGCGTCGCCCCTCGACTCTCCATGCGCCTTCTGGCAGCCATGAACCAACAGAATTGGGATCAAGCCGAAGCGATTCGGATTGAGTTTGAACCGCTGGAATCGCTACGCAATAGCATCCACCCCATCCGCGTGCTGCATGAAGCTGTAGCCCTAGCCGACATCGCCCAAACCGGCCCCATCCAGCCACTGCTGGCCCCCCTGCAGCCACTCCAGAAGACTCCTGTCGCCCAGGCAGCGGTCGCCTTGCGGCATCAGGACGAAAAGTGATCGCGTCGCCTGCTGTCCGAACCAATCGCACCATCCGATGACCAGCCCCGAAAGGTGTGTCAGCCGGTCGTGGAACGCAGCGCGACATGGCCACTGCGATCCGACCGCCAGCACATTACAACCAAGCGTCATTCGTCCCTCTTGGTCTGTTCCGCCGTCGTGATCATCTGCATGAAGCGTCGTCTTGCCCAGACGATTCCACCTCGGG
>JBJSWM010000947.1:0-673 GCA_046085865.1 Pirellulaceae bacterium | reverse complement strand
GGACTATCAAGTTCCACTTGAAGACCGGCGAGCATGGATGGCTTTCCAATTTCGCTCCCTATCCGATTTTGATCGATGGTATTCAGTGGCCGACCAGCGAACATTACTACCAAGCGGCTAAGTTTCCCGACGATCCGGCGTGGCAGGAGGAGATTCGGCGCGTGGTTCGGCCGTACGATGCCTGGCGTATGGGCCGTCACGCTCAGCACCCAGTCCGTTTGGACTGGCATCGGGTCAAAGATGAAGTGATGGAACGGGCTGTCCGAGCGAAGTTCGCTCAGCACGCCGAGCTTCGCCAGCGATTGCTGGACACGGGGGATGCGCTGCTGGTCGAACATGCGCCAGCAGATCCCTACTGGGGGGATGGCGGAGACGGAACAGGCGAGAATCGGTTAGGTCGATTGCTGATGGAGATTCGGAGGGAGTTGCGAGAGTCACGTCCAGAGGCTCACCGAGGCAACTCGTGAGGTCTCTGGCGGGAGACCTAGTGCAATGGTTGTCGAGTCGTTGGCCAGTTGGCGGCTAAGTCACTCCTCCAACCGATCACGGTGAAATCAGTTCGCGGCGTGCGTGTTGCTTGAGCTGGATGAATCGCTGCAAAGCTTGCTTGGCTCCTTGGATGTCATCTTTTCGTGCTTTTGTCTTCGCCAGGACGAACCAGTGATCGGGGATC
>JBJSWM010000946.1:0-6889 GCA_046085865.1 Pirellulaceae bacterium | reverse complement strand
AATCTTCAAAGCCGCCTTGAGATCTCCGCCGATTCCTCCAATGCTGCATTGGGCGATGCGGAGCTGCGGGAGGCGGCCGAGGAACTATCGATTCGCAGGAAGTACTACGGTCCCAGGCATCCCTATGTACGCCAAGCTCAGTCCCGATGGGACCATCTGAGTTCTCGAATCGCCGGGAAGCGAGATCCTGCGGAGGCGAGGTGGCAGCAGAAGCAGCGGGAGCTGGCCTTATGGAGCCAGTGGTTTGGAGTCGAGCATCCAAGGGTGCGTCAGTTGCGGATGGAGATCGAAGCCGGGCTGGGGCGCGATGCCCTAGGCTGGGTAGCTCCCGAACAGCTCGATCTGGAACGAGTCGAATGGCGGGACGAGATTGTTTCGATGCGAGCTTCTGCGTCGATGTTGGGAGAGAAGATGGGGAGTGCCCATCCGACGGTGGAAATACTGCGCCGAAAACTGGAGCAGCGTCAGCAGCGATATCTGGAGAAATACGGCACTGCCGACTGGGAGCCGGCCCGCGACATCGAACGCAGGGAGCCAGCCCCTCGATTTGTCGAACCTCAAGGCATGGGGGACAAGGAGCGGCTGGTGGAAATCTCCCAGCAGTCTCGGCTACGGCTGGAGGAAGCGCAGGAGATTGCCGACCAGTGGCTGTTGACCCCGGAGGCTCAGTTGCAGCAGCGTCAGCGGCTTTTGGAGAGGCTACGTTCCGCAGTGGAACAGATGGTCTTCCTGCAGCAGCAGGCCAGCTGGTGGATCATCGATGACAAGAGAGAGCAGTTGGATCAAATGGAACGGCAGCAAAGTTCCATCGGCCCAGCGGGACTAGAGGCGGAGCAACGGGACAAGAGCATCCGGACGCTGCGAGCGGAGATTCAGCGACTGGAGTCGGAGGCGATGGAGCGGCAATGGCAGGAACCGCAGTTGGTGCAGCGTTGGATCCGCCAACTGCTCAAAAGCGACATCCAGTAGCGGCGAGTGGCGGCGCTTGCCGGTCGCCGATCTAGCTTGGGCTGACTTTTCTGCGGCCTGGCCGCTGACCTACTTATTCGATCGGTTCGCGCGGCGATAGTCCCACGGCGACTGCGGCATGGGGGCGTCCCACAGGCCAAGCTTGGCCTTCTTAGCTGCCTCCTGGGCCTTGGAGAACGATGCTTCTTTGTTGTACTGGGCGTAATGCCATGCAGCACCCTTCTCAATCATCCACAGATTGATGTTGCGATCTTCATGGAAGATCCAGCCCAGCTTCCGCTTGTAGTTGTCTTCCTTTTCCCACTGGATCGAGACATCCTTCTTGAGCAGTTTCTCGGAGAGAAGTTCCTTGGCTTCCTTCCCGAAGGGCTGCTGAAATTCCGGCGCGTCGATCCCCTCCAGTTGCACTTCGATCGACTGTTCCTTGTCGTCCTGGATCACGATGGAATCGCCGTCGGTGACCTTGATGACTTTGCCTTGGATCGTTTTGGCATCGCTTCCCATGCGGGGGTCTTCCGAAGCGGATTGCCAAGCAAAGATCGAATCGGAGGGCAGCATCACCAAGAGGCTGACCAATGCCACGTGAGACAATCGGATCATGCAATAGACTCCTCAGGACATCCGGAGAGCAGCTATGGGACTGCTTGGCATCCTACCCGGATTGGGCTCGGCGAGAAAGTCCTGGAGTGCCCCATGCCCCAGGGGGGCTCATGGTGCTGGAGTCGGGGGACTGGCGAGAAAGACATCCGGAGGGTAATCGACGCGAAGCAGGCAAAGTCCATGCGCGGGGGCGGTGGTGGCCGGAGCGCCGCGATCGCGGCGATAGAGTGCTTGCTCCATCCATTCCGGAGGGTAGCGACCGGTGCCAACGGCCACCAGAGCACCCACGATGTTGCGGACCATGTTGTAGAGGAATCCGTTTGCCTCGATGTCGATCTCCAGCCGCTTGCCATCCGGTGCGGGTAGCACCTGAAGCGTCAGATCGTGCACGATGCGCACCGTCGATCGACGGGGTGATCCCAGCTTTTGGAAGCTTGCGAAGTCTTTCTCACCGATCAGAAACCTGCAAGCTTCCTGCATCCGCTGGGGCTGCATCGGGATGGGAAGGTGCCATTGGAGATGGCGTCGCAGGGGATCCGACACGGGGCTGGCCAGGATCGTGTAGCGGTATCGTTTTCGCACCGCATCCCGCAGGGCGTGGAAACCGGGGATCGTGTCTTTGCAGGAGCGAACGATGATGTCTTCGGGAAGCCTTCGATTGATGGCGGGGACAAGGCGATCGGCCGGTGCGCGCCATTGCTCCAACGAGAAACTAGCGACCTGACCCATGGCATGCACACCGGCGTCTGTCCTGCCACTAGCGACTGTCTTGACGCGGACTCCTTCGATCGCCGTCAGCGCATCTTCCAGCTTCTGCTGGATGCTGATGGAATTGGGTTGGATCTGCCAACCTCCATAGCGTGAGCCATCGTAGGCCATCATGCAGAAGAAGGTGCGCGGCATCTCAGGAGCTACCGAGGGATGGGGAAATGGGCTGGAGAGGGAGGTAGAGGCCCGTCTCGTCTTTCTTGCCCTGAATCGTCGACGGAGGATCGACGATGAACCACTCCTCTGGCTCCCCCTCCAATGGTTCGATCTGGTAATACTCCAAGGTGGAGAGTAGTTGGAGCGAATCGCTTTCGGTGGTGGCGGAGGTACGTCGGTAGTACTCGATTCGGATCGGCTGTAGCCAGGACGACTCCTCTCGCGACAAGGTCAGCCGGACATCGGTGGGAAGGAAAGCGACGGTGGAGGCCAGTTGGCCGTCGACGGCTGCAATCGGTGGGGGGCCGGACTGAGCGGGGTGCAGGGATCCCAGGAGTTGCCAGACTTTCACCGGAGCATCTTTGGAGTCGGAAGCGTCCAGCCTCGATACCAGCTGGCCGCTCCAGACCTGACGCCATGCATACTGCATGTAGAGTGAACGCAGTACCTCGGGTACGCCACCGATGGCGATCGCCAGCGAAGATTCCGGCCGATGGCGATCCCGCACCACCTCACGTCCCAGGCCGGCGCGAACTTGATCGAGCATCACACCACGAAGCGCCTGACCTCGTCCCAGGCTGGTCCAGAGCAGCCGTCCATCGCTTACCTGCTGGATTTCCTGGACGGCCGAGCCGATCGTTTGGCGGCAATGAGAGCGGAACTTTCCACTCCCCAGCCCCGCGTGGTAGTAGGTCCCTTGAGTGACGATCGATTCGCCGAACTGGTCGGTTTGTTGGCGAACCTTGCAGAAGAAACCGGAGCCCCAAACACTCTGGCGCACCGCCAGCAGGAGAAGCTGCGGCGCTGAAACCCCAGCCGCTTCAGGCGCCCCCTCGGCTGGCACCCCCTGCTCCGACACCCCATTCTGCGATTGGGAGGAGGCCCACAGCGGCTTGGGAGGAGGACTGGTTGGAAAAAATGGTGGTAGCAGGAAAAAGGCCAGAAGCAGGCAGGGGACTGCGAAGACGACGCGATTGCGTCGACTTTGCAGCCTTTCTGGGTCGGTTTTAGGTGGTTGGGTGGGAAGAATCGTCAACGTCATGCGAGGGTTGTAGCGATTTTGTCAAAGAATGGATCGGTGCCGGACCGAACATACACCAGGAGACGAAGCCTTCCGTCCCTGCGAGGGGAGGGTTGAATCGACTGGAATCATCGGAAAGTGATGGGAGGAAAGGTTCCCTCAAGGACCTTGCCAACGACGCTTTCGGGCGATTCTAGGGATCTGCCAGTGGTGGAGTCCAGAGCGAAAGGTGCGGTCCGGGGAACCGAGTCGGACCCGAAAGATTGGACCGAAGGAGTTCACGGAACCGCGAAGGCAAGATGGCTTGCGAGCGAGTCGGATGGCCAGGCGGCATACCCAACAAGGATTCATGGGGGAATCAAGGATGAGACTGCGAAAGTTCATGTGGGTGTCGGCGGCCGCCAGCGGACTTCTGGCCACAGCCGACACCGTGGATGCCGGTGACCCGGGGATGGGGATTCGGCACAATCTCCCCCCTGCCCAGCGGCTGATGGAGCCTGGTCCGATGGTGGGTGGACCCGGTCCAGGCGTGCTGATGCCTGAGACGCTTCCTGCGGGGGGCGGAGCTGGCGGGCTGGGGATGCTAGGCGGGCCTCCCGTTCAGGTCCTTTTCGACCGCCCTCAGTCGATGCAGTTGCAATATGACAGCATCGGCGACAATACTTTTCAGAGCGATCCGCTGGTGGCTCCAGCTCGACTGGAATTTGGCCCAGGCGGCATCTATCGCTTGAAACTGACCAACATCCAGGGTCGCGAAGGAGTCGAGCTCTATCCGACTCTTGAGATCGCCCCGGGCACGGCACGAACCGGCGCTTACTTGGCTCACAATGCCATTCCAATCCAGTTCACCGAAGAAGACTTCGAGCAGGCGATCAGCGGGAACTTCGTCACCAAGGTGATCTACCTTCCCGACCCAGCTTTCCAGGGAGATGCCTTGGCGGGGATCGACACGCTGGTCAGCACGCGGCTAGAGCCGGGTTTGGATCCCATCGTCGAAGCGGATCGACGCGGATCGATTCTGGCGATCATTCGGCTTGGCAACAAAGATGTTGAGATGTCGGGCCCATCGGTAGCCGGCGCTGGCTTTTACGGTCCTGGTGGTTATGGCCCAGCCGGGTACGGGCCTGGCGGGATGCAAGGGATTGGACCTGATGGCATGCCCTGCGGCCCTGGGGCCGGGATGGGTGGCGCTGGAGCCTGCGGACCGGGTGGTTCGTGCATGGGAGGCGGTGGCCTGCTGCCTTATGGAACACCGGCCAATCCTTATGGGAATCCCCCCAACATGGTCGCTGGCGTCACCGCCCCTCAGTATGGATTGACTCACAGCGGGACACCGATTGGATTGCCCGGACCGCCTCATATTCCATTGGGAGTTCCTGCTGGTTTGCAGCAGCATGTGATGAAGAACCACACGCACATGCACATTCCCGATCCGGTGGAAAAGATGAAGATGCATGTTCGGTCGATTCCTGGACAGAGCTATCCAGAGCCACCTAGCCGGATGCATCTGCGGGAGCAGAACATTCATCCTGGCTACCCCACCGGTCGTCCGCTTCATCTGCATCACAGCCAAGCGGTTGGTTCCGGCGAACAGTACGGTGGAGCTCCAGCCACCTACGGTGCCAATGCGAGCGGTGGCGAAGCCTACTGCCCACCGACGGAGATTCGTTGATCGGACGGACCCCACCGATTCCATGGATGGGAGGGTGGTGGACGGTCTGACGATTGTGGCAACCTCCTGCGTGACTGCGACGCAGGAGGTTGGTTCTGGACTTGGCAGCGCGCGTGAAGCAGGAAGACCAAGGATGGCCTCCATGAATAGCGGCAACTCATGCTGCCCGAGCGCGACCGCGACATGCCGCAGAGCCGATGGCTCTGGCCCGGGCTGGAGGTTGCTCCAGGATCCCAGGGGATGGCTTGGCCAACTGACGCTCGGGGTCGCCTGCCTTCTGACTGCCAGCACTTTGGCCGTCGCTCAGGGCATCTCCGCTCCATCCGTTCCTCGGTATGGGTTGCGGCACGACGGAATGGCTCCTGGAGTGATTGGCGGACACCAGGTGCAGCAGAAGCCGCAGCTACGCGGTTATTTTCAGCCGGTCGAAGTGATGGCTCCACCACGGTCTAGGATTTCTGTCGCCTGCGACGGTCAATTTCCCGATGGATGCCAGGGACCATGGCGAGGGGCGTTGCTGGTGGGGGCGGTCTATCGCCTGATGGTCACCGGATTTGGGGACGATCCTTCGGTGGCGCTCTATCCCACGATCGAGGTGATCGATCGACTTTACCCACTTCCCGAGCGGGAGCACCGATTTCCGATTCCGATCGCGATCGATCCGGAGGATTTGGAGCGGGCTTTGGAGGGGGAGTTGGTGACCCGCGTCGTTTACCTGGAGGACTCGGAGTACGCCGAACCGGTGCAGGATGGCCCGAAGACACAGCGGGTGCATGACATTGGTTTAGGGGAGGACGCGTTATCGGTGGCCGATCAAATGGGCCGACCGGTGGCGATCTTGAGGATTGGATCGCGGGTTCCCACCAACGATTTGGCCTTGGAGCCGGAGTTTCTTTTCGGTTCGCCCCCATGGCTTGCCATCAAGTCGATTCCCAACAAAGCGGAGATGGTGGAGCAAGGACGCTGGCCGCGGATGGAAATCGTTCCGACTCCCTCGCCAGCAGTTTCCCCCAGCGATCTTCCGACAGCGGAGGGACCTATCGGGGGTACGGGCACTCAGGGGAGCGATGTTCCCCGTGCGATTCCGATTCCCCAGGGCGCTGCCTCGCAACGCATAGGAGGCTGAAGGAAGGCTGATGGGCAACCAAGCAAGCAGAACGATGCGGGACGGGACTCGGAGGGAGCGATCGGCCATGATGGCTTGGATGGCGATGGCCACAGGTCTCTGTTCGATTGGCTTGACGGGTTGCCAGAGTGGGGCACAGAACCGCGGAATGACTTGGTCAGGACTGTCGCCTGCAGGGATGGCATCGCAGGTCCAGAACCCTGACGCTTCGTCAGCCACCGCATCTTCCACCGCCTATGTGGGCAAGGTATCCCATGATGCAGTGGCAAATCATGCAGTCGCAGATCGTGCCACCCTCACCACCCCGATCGCTCGGGTAGCCTATGAAAACGCGATAACCGTTCCGATGGCAGGGGCAGTCGATCCGGTCTACTCGGTTGCTGCTCCGCAGCCGGTGGCTTCCGAAGCTTGTGGATGCTGTGGGCCTCGGCATGACGGTGTCTATCGTCCGATCCTGGGTCGCCTGTGCGCTTCGCATGCGACTGGCTCCTTGGGACCGACCTGTGGACCGACCGGAGCGCCGGGGGATGTCTGTCAGCCCTTGGCGACACCGGTCTTGATGCGGGATCCGCAGGAG
>JBJSWM010000945.1:0-1139 GCA_046085865.1 Pirellulaceae bacterium | reverse complement strand
GTGGCAGCGTTCTTCTATAGCCGGACCGCGCTAGCGGCCGGGTTCTTTGGTCAGCTGTTGGTACCAAGTATCACGTTGGAAAGAACCGGCGGCTAGCGCCTCGCCGCTAGGGTAATTGGCCAGCACGCTCAGTGTGCGGCGCGCAGCTGGTGGCACGGGCGTCCCGCTCGTGTGTTTTGTTCGGTGGCAGCGTTCTGCAATAGCCGGACCGCGCTAGCGGCCGTGTTCTTTGGTCAGCTGTTGGTACCAAGTATCACGTTGGAAAGAACCGGCGGCTAGCGCCTCGCCGCTAGGGTAATGCCAGTCATCCGTGCTTGGGGAAGATGCAAGAGAGCAGCGAAAGAGGGACGATCGAGCCGTTTGCGTAGCCATGGCGACGGCCAGGATCTTGGTCCTGCGATGTCGATCCCGCGGGCCATCGAAAGGCTTGGAAGATCGACCGTCTCTTCCAAGCCGGATTGCGGGTAGGTTGGCTGCCGGGGATTAGACCTTTTGCCAGGCGCCGGTTTGGGCGCTGGCCAGAACCGCATCGCAGACGCGCTGGGTTTCCAGTGCTTCGCGGAAGGTGGGGCTGCAGGGCTGACCTGTCTCGAGGCTCTTGAGGAAATCGACGACCTGGTGGACAAAGCTGTGTTCGTAGCCGATCTGCAGCCCTGGAACCCACCAGTTCTTCATGTAGGGCTGATCGCCGTCGGAGACATGGATGCTGCGCCAGCCACGAACTCGGCCTTCGTCGCGATGATCGAAGTAGCTGAGGCGATGGAGATCGTGGAGATCCCACTTGATCGACGCATGTTCGCCATTGATTTCGAAGGTGTAGAGCGCCTTGTGTCCTCGCGCGTAGCGGGTCGATTCGAAGGTGGCCAAGGAGCCATTGCGGAAGCGTGCCAGGAAGGCGGCAGCATCATCGATCTCGACTTTCTCTTTCTTGCCTGTCTCGGCATGCATCCGTTCCTTGACGAACGTCTCGGTGGCGGCGGAGACGGAGTCGATGGAGCCGTTGAGCCAGATGGCGGTATCGATGCAGTGCGCGAGGAGGTCACCGGTGACACCGGAACCTGCAGCGGCGACATCGAGTCTCCAGAGGGCGGTACCTCCCTGGGGGAGGTCGGCGTTGATGGTCCAGTCCTGCAGGAAAT
>JBJSWM010000944.1:0-754 GCA_046085865.1 Pirellulaceae bacterium | reverse complement strand
CTTGGTGGGATATCGCGACTGCTGTCGCTATAGCTGGCGACGATTTTTCCGATCGCCACTGAGCCCTGTTCCAGGGCTTGGCGCTGCTGGGTCAGGTAGAGCGATTTGCGGATGAGGTGGACCAGGACGATGGCAAAGAGGAATACTGTGGCGTAGGCGACGGCATGGCAGGTTGCGTAGCGATGGATCCAGGCAACAGGTAGCCAGCCGGCGGCCAAGACACCGTAAAAGGTGGCGGTGAGGATCGATGCAGTGATCAGGGTGGGTGGAAGCGAGATGGCGACTTGGTTTCCCGGCGCGCGATGAGCTTCGGTGGGCTTGGGCTCCATGGATTCCTCGTCGTTGGAAGGGAGGACGTGCAGGTCGATAGGCGAAGGCTTGGGGCGGGCATTGCCATGTGGAATACCGCCTTGGCCGATGCTTCGGGGAGGCTTATAGCGAATGATCCCGGTCGTTGGAATATCGGCTCGAATACCAAAGAGCTAGCTATAACTCCCGTCTCTTCGTGGCCACCGATCGATTTCTTTTGGATCTCTGTGCCTTTGTGGCTGTGTGAGATCCAGACCGCCTATTTGCCTCTCACCGAGGCACGGAGTCACGGAGAGGGACTGGCTGGCATCTCTTCGTGGCACCGGCGTCCCGCCAGTGATTCTCTTGGAATCGTTCTTCCCTTGGCGTTAGGTGCGAATCTTGGAACCGGCGCGGTGGAGCGTCCAGCGACATGCCAGGGCCGAAAGATCCTGCCTAACCGGTG
>JBJSWM010000943.1:0-10591 GCA_046085865.1 Pirellulaceae bacterium | reverse complement strand
ACAGGCCAATGCGTCGTCCGGGTGGAAAGTCTCCCAGTGGATCGGTCAAGCAGCGAACCGACTGAACTCCAGGCCGATACATCAATTCGCGAACCCCATCGATCGCTGCCCGCAGCTCTGCCGACTCCAAGTCCATCCCATCCAGCTTTGCGACCAGCTGAATCGGACTTCTTGATCCGACGCCAAAACGTTGTTCGATCTCTTGCATGCCCCGCAAGCTGGGGCTGGAATCACTCAGCTGATTGGTGAGGTTGTAGCTGACCTTCTCCATACGTACCCAACCGTAGATGGCAGGAACCGCAAGAATCGCAAGGGTGCTCAAGAGGCATCGGAAAGGAGAATCGACCACCCATCCAGCGATCGTCGACCACCATCGGTGGATGCGATGATTCTCAGGTTGCCTCCAAGTACTCCCTACTACGCTCCCGCTGAACAGTGGTTTCCCGTGCGGCCAGAAAATGCGATCTCCTAAAATCGCCAGAAGACTGGTGGTGAACGTCAGCACGACCAAGATCGAGACAGTTAGCCCGATCCCGATGATCCAACCCGAAAAACGAAACTTCTCAAAGCGTGCAACACCCATCAGCAAGAGTCCGATCACCGTGGTCGCCGCACTTCCAACCAGTGCCGGCCTTACAGCCAGCCAAGCCTTCTTCAAGCCTGATCGAAAGAGATCCGTACCATCGCCATGCAGATCGGTCGTTGCAGCATGGGCTAATTCCTCACGCAGACGCGCGATGAAGAACAGGCAGAAATCTGTCCCCGCTCCATACAAAAGCACCACCAGAAAAATGCGACTGGTGGTAAAAACCTTCAACCACCCCCATCGATCGGGATCGCCTTCCAGTTGCGCCATGAGGGCGATAAGCGATGTAGACAGCCAGACACTGAGCGCTATCGATACGAGAGGAATGAGCACCAAAAGCGGCGATCGGTAGAGATACCAGAGGGCTCCTATCACCAGCAACATGGTCGCCACTTCTGTCTTCCGAACGCTCTGGCTGGCCGCAAGCAGCATATCGGCTCCCAGAGCACCCGAACCACTCCAATCGATCCTCAGTCCACTGGTATCTTCTCCACCCCCGCTTCTAGCGCGACATCGTTCAATCAATCCGGCCAGTCCCTGCCTTACTTCCAGCTGCTTGGTTGAGGAAAACTCGGTAGCCATGCGCAGCGAAATCAGTTTGGCATCCCCCCGTTCACGCCCCAACTTGCTGCCCAGCACTTCGTCTTCCCAGGTCCAAATCTCCAGCAGTGCATCCCAAGAAAAAACTTCCGGCTCCAGAGGCTTGTTCCATTGCGGAACCACAAACCCTTGCCCCGACAAACGGCTCGCTTCCAGAAGATCGCGGTCGCGCTGCGATAGATCGCCTGCCAACTCCCACACCGCCGCGCGATCCCAATAGGCCTGCGAAAGCCTTCCAGTAGCCATCAGCTTCCCGGCAACTTCCATCGCGTCAGCCCACTTCGAATCGAGGTCGATGGCGATGTCATACCAACGGATCGCCAGATTCCATCGATCTTTTTGGCCTTCGGCGGAAATCTCTTGGGTTGTAGCCTTGGCTACAATCTCCCCGGAGTTGGCAAACCGTTCCGCCGATGGACTTAGCGTCCTCCTCACTTCCGCCACTGCGGTGGCGTGAGCGAGATGGCGAGCCACATCGAGTGCGACAGCCAAGTCATGAGGCGTCAGCGATTGCTCGCGATCTCGACAAAACAGCAGATACCACTCGCTTCGACTTCGCTGCTCTGGAAAACCAGTCTCGAGAAGATCTTGACCCTGCTGGCTGGGACTGTCCGCTGGCAGGAAACGCAAGTCGCCATCCTGAGCCACCTCATCCCAGCGGGGTGCGACTGCCCAGAGAACGAGCGCTGCGATGATCCACAGTCCGATCACCCATGCCGGCCTGTCGATGATCCACCCCAACCAACCTCTTTCCGCCCGGTTTGGCTCCAAAATGTCGTTCACTAGCGAGTATGCAGGAATCGCCAATGAACCAACGATCCCTCGTCCTTCGACTCGGTTGTCGCCGTCCAACTGCCAAACCGACTCATGGGCTCGATGATTTCAAATAGCTCTCCGGCCGTCAGTCGCACCGATTCGGGCGCTCTCTCCAGCAGGTTTCGATCCAGATCTCCATCGACTACCTGCTCGACTCCATAACGCACCCAGGGTGACAACATTTCCAAGATCTTGCCCACATGGATGTGCGAAGCCCCCGCCATCGCCTGACTACCATCCCACCAGAATGCGCGGTCCTTCAACCGAACTCCCTCCTGGGCCGTCCCCCCCTGCACATCCGAATAGCCGATCGATAACCACTGCTTCCCTAGCCGCACTTGGGGCGACATCGCCTTGGGAGCCGGGCAACTGTCTGGGATGGGGTAAAAGAACCGATCGCCAGTCGGTATCGTCTCATGCTCCGGAAGCGGAATCGAATAATCGGACGGAATACTGCCTGGATTGATTTTGCGGAGCCCATCAACGGTCTGGTTTGCGGCTTGATACGTCGCCACAAATCCATCCTCAACCAACTGACTGTCGCTGACCCCGGCAACCACCATCGCTTCGGGAAAAGGAAGAGCTTCGGAGGACTCAGGCATCAACGAAGCCCACTGCCGCTGCGCTAAATTTCCAGAAGCCACCGCAATTGCAAATTGGCCGTCCCGGGTTCCTGGCAAAAACTTATCCTGCCACGCGTTGGCGATCTGCTCCAGGTTCGGCCACTGCTCATCCAGCAGCGTCGAAAGTCGCTGCGCATCGCTCGCCGACAGCGTCTCGGATTCGGCTAAACCTTCCAGATAGTTCCGCAATTTCCGGACAATTTTCCTTGCCGATCCAAACCACTCGGGATGGTATTGGTGTCGCTGCGCCAGAAAAATCATCGGTTCGCCACCCAGGTGATCCAGGATCGTGAGCGGCTTGGAGCCATCCAGCAGAACTGGCCGACTTCGCAGCTGAATCCAACCTTCTTGCCCCTCATCAATCAGATAGCTGTAGGAGGTGTATCCCTTGAACTCTGGCACATGCTGTCCAATTTCACTGTCCAACCACTCCAGATCCTCCTCCAACGGTTCCAGCCACTCAGGCAGTTTGCCCTCATTGGACAACGTCAGTGCAGGAGCGACGCTGCGGTAAAGCCGTGAGAAGTAGCGATTCCATGTAACATCAAAGCTTGCTTTGGCCGAAGCGTCCGACTGATATCCAATCGAAGTCAGTTTGCCCGGCGGTGCCGACAGGACATCTGCTAGGTGCGGATGCGCTGACAACGGAACTCCGCTCCCTAATTCCTTGACCTGCACCGCTTTTTCGCTGACGGTCATCACCAGATATTCATCCAGCAATCCAAAGCCGATCGTCAGCGTCCGCCCTTCCAACAACTCCTGCAGCTTTTCGAAAATCACTTCCTGCTGGTCGGTCCCGGAAGGAATCAAATCCCAGGGCACCACGTCGGCGCTCAGCTGGAGCACCAAACGTGTCCCACGTTCGTCTTCGATCCGCTGGAATGCATCGGTCACCTGATTCAAGCCAGGGACATTGCCGATCCCCAGAAGCATGATCCCCTGCAACTGATCCAGCAACCCGAGGGCTCGGTTCTGATCGTCGATTTTCCAACCCACCACCAGTGTCGGAACCGGGATCGTATCGATGCGAGTCTTGTCAAGATTCTCAAACCACTTCATCAACATTTCCGGATTGCCCGAACCAAGCGATTCGGTCATCTCGGACATCAGTTTGTTGTATTCCACTAAAAATCCATCCATCCGGCTGTCGGCAAACCAAAACATCTCTTCGGTCGCCATCTCTTGAAGCAGCGCGAGAAGATCCTGCACCAGCGGAACTCGCATCATGGTGCGAACCTGAGCCGCCTGACCACCTGCCTTCTTCCACTCTTGCTCTAGGCCAGCACTCCATCGCTGAAGTGCTGGATGCGCCAAGATCTCGCGAACCGGCTCACTCTGGATCACCTGATCCATCTGCTGCCTAAGGTTCAGCAAGCTTCCGTAAAACGCGGCATCCTTGGGTGCCAACTGCAACGACTTGGGCAAATGATCCGGTAATTGCTGAGCGATCGCTGACCCAGCGTGACCGACCAGCAAGAGAACTGTCGTGACGATCGTGCGGTGCATTCCCTCGACTCCCATCATGCGATTTCTCCTGCAGAGGATCCCTGCAAATTGCAACCCTTACCTCTCCCAAGTCCATCGGATGGCTTTCGCCATCGTCTGTCGATGCGATTCCACCGTCAACCTCGGAAACTCTTCAAAGGCTCGGCCCACTTTTTCTCCAGATACCCATTCCAGGCAAACGGCTGAATCGGCTTGCCTGTCACCTCTTCCACCAATTGGGACGAGGTCAGACACCGCCCCTTGGGAAAAACGTGATTGCGGAACCATTCGACTAAGAGACCAAATTCTTGCTTTTCCAATATCTTTTCCATCGGTCCCAGGGAGCTTTCCATCGCCTCCAACCACTGTGCAGCGATCAGGTTTCCTAACGCGTAGGTCGGAAAGTATCCAAAAAGTCCAGCGCTCCAGTGGATATCCTGCAACACTCCTTCGCCATCGTGGGCAGGGGTGACACCTAAATAGCGAGCGTACGCTTCATTCCACGCGGCCGGAAGATCCTCAACCCTCAACGAACCTTCGATCAACTTCGACTCCAACTCCATGCGCAGCGCGATATGCAGATTGTACGTCGTCTCATCCGCCTCCACGCGAATGCAACTCGGCTCCACCCGATTGACTTCCAACGCGAGATCCCCAGGATTGGCCGACTGAAACTCGGGTGGCAACCAGTCCCGCATCTCAGGAAAGACGCCCCTCCAAAACCCCTCACTTCGCCCGATAACATTCTCCCAAAACCGCGACAAGGACTCGTGGATTCCCAGCGAGGTAGCCGATCCTGCTGGCAAGCCGTGCCATCGCGTTGCCAACCCCTGCTCATAGATCCCATGCCCCGCTTCGTGCAATGTCGAATAGAAGCCACTGGTCCAGTCGTTGCGGTCGTACCGCGTCAAGATGCGATGATCGTGCGGTCCTAAGGTGGTGCAAAAAGGATGACTGGTTTCATCCAGCCTGCCACGTTGGAAATCAAACCCGATATGGTTGGCAATCCAATGATTTAAGGCTCGCTGGCGTTCGATTCCCACCTCGACCGTCGACCACCTTCGAGGCCTCTCTTTGGTTGCCTCCGCCAGATGATCGATCTTGCCACTCCAATAGCTCTGCAACCGATAGAAAAGCTTCCCCAACTGCTCCGCGTCCGCTCCTTCTTCAAACAAATCCAAAAGCGCCCCATACCGACTCATCCCTTCCACGCGACGCAGATCCGCTTCCTCCTTCTTCAGCTCCACGATCTCCGCTAACACAGGAAGAAAACTCGTGCAGTCCTTCCGCTCCTTCGCCTCCCCCCACGATCGCTGCCCCATGGTCGTCGCTTTTGCCAACGCACCCACCAACGACTCGGGCAATCGAACTGCTTTCTCATGATCCTCTCGAATGCGCGAAAGTGAGCCAGCAGGGATCGCGTCGCGCAGACTCCCCCGCGACTCCGCCTCCTGCAGTTCATCCAACCAATCGATCACACATCGATCGACACGTCTTCGGTGGATCAGCACGCTGAGGTCCGAAATCTGCTGAGCCCGCTGCTCCGCCCCGCCACTGGGCATTCCCGTTCGCTCATCCCACTCCAGCAGCGCTAGCGTACCCGCCCAACGCGCCGTTTCATGGAAGTGGTCGATCAGTGCAGCAAGCGAACGCAACGCTTCCATGGCCATGGCATCCAAGGGGTTCGAATCATCATTGAACGTCAGTTTCCTCGATTTTTCCATTGTCGCCAAGGAGAGAGGAAGAAGCCGCAAGCGGTTCGATCATCTCTTGGTAGCCAACGCCGCCAGGCGATGGAGTGCTGCGAAGGACGTCCAAGCGGCTTCATCCACCATCTGGCGATGAAGGCTACCGCAAGCGGTTCGATCATCTTTTCGTAGCCAACGCCGCCAGGCCTTTTCCCTTAGCAACCCACCAGCTCCACTCGACTCCCTTGCCCTGACTTGTGGAAGCGAATCTGTGCTGGAATGGTCCTCTGCAATTCTTCCACATGCGATATGACGCCGATCACTCGTCCATGCTTGTGCAGCATCTGCAAAGCCTTAATCGCCGCCTCCAGCGACTCCATATCCAATGTCCCAAATCCCTCATCAATGAAGATCGTGTCCAAAGGTCTGCCGCCGTGAAATGCCGAGGCGGTTTCCGCGAGCGCCAGAGAGACGGCCAACGAGGCAAGGAAAGTCTCCCCGCCCGAAAGAGTTCGCGCCGGGCGTTCCGTACCTGTTTGCTGATCGAGGACCGAAAACTCCAGTCCCTTCTGCCCGCCACCCTTGGATCCCGTATCCTGCCCCGCACGACGTAATTCGTATCGACCTCCCGACATCTGGCGAAGCAAAGTCGTCGCATTCGTCTCCACGTCCCCCATCACGGTTCCCAGCACCCAGGAGTGCAACGAGACGCGATCGGAACCGGTCACTTGCCCGGAAACCATCTCATACAGCTCTTTGGCGATCCTGGCCTTCTTCTGTTTCTCAGCGACATCCGCCAGATAGGAACAGAAACTCACCTGAAGTGACTCTAGGTTCTTTAGCGCTCCCGACGCATTGCTTTTGTCTCGGTTGGCTTCCTCTAGCTGCTCCACCAATCGTTTACTCTCCATCTCCAGTGCTTCCAGTTCGGGTTCCTTCTGATCCCCGATTTGCCCTATCACCAACATCCGCTGGCTCTCATTTCGGCTCGCATCCTCCTCGATTTGGCGACACTTCGCCTGACTTTCTTCGATCCATCGCGGCTCGCGATACGCACTGCGAACCTCCGCTTCGCTCGCCATTCCGCTAGCCCTCAAAACCTCCTCCCACTCCCTCGCGGCATCCCGAGCCGATTCGGTCAGGGTCGCCAATGCAGATTCCTTCGCCTCCACCTGTCCTTTGTCGTTGTCGTGATTCTTTTGGCAGATCTCAACCGCTTGGCTCCGCTCCTTGATCTGCGTATCCAATGCTTCGTTCTCAATAATCTGCCGGTTGACCGCTTCTTTCATTTCCGAAGGATCCAGGACTTCGGGCATCGCACTCAGCCTTGCCTTGGCTTCCTCGTAGGCCTTCCGCTTTTCTTCTACACGAACCGTCCACTCCGCAATCGATTGTCTTTCCTTTTCGTATCTCTGATGCTGCTTGTTCTTTTCCAGCTCCAGCGCCTCCAACTGCTCGCCTGTCACCAGATCCCCGTCCACTCTGGCCAGCCGGGGATGATGCCGGCTGCCGCAAACCGAACATGGCTCGCCATCGATCAGGTTCTGCGCCAAACGGCCGGCAGTCTGTTGTTCAAAGCGAATCTGTGCTTCCTTCCATCGGAAATCGGCTTCACCGGCCAACCCCTCCAGCTTCTTCACATTCGCCCCCATTTTTTCGCCTTCACTCTCGGCACCTTGCAATGCCGCATGAACAGCCTGCACATCTTGCCGAGCCCTCTGAAGGCGCTGCCATTCTTCTTGATGATTTTTTAGCCGCTCCTTAGCCTGCCCCAGCCGCTCCCTCCCTTCGTCCAGTCGCTTCTTCCAGATCGACGAATCCTGGTTGGCCAGCATCGCTTCCGAAAGTCGCTGTTCCGAGCTAGCTCGCAGGCTTACAAGCGTCGACAGCTCCTTTTCAACGATGGCTACCTTAGCCAACGCCGCATCTCGATCCTTCAAGCGTCGATATGGTTCCATCGCGCGCTCCGCCGTCTTGATCTCCCCACGAATCGACTCGTGTTGCGCCAATTTGCTTGTCAGTTCCAACTTCTCTCGATCCAGTTCGCGAAGCTTATTGAAGAGTTGATTCAGGCTGCGACCGGCACCTAGCTGCTGATCGACTCCCTGCTTCTGATCGGCAAGCACACCCAGCCTTGCATCCAGCTTTGCCAATGCAAGCGTGCTCTGTTGAATCTCTATCTTCATTGCATCGAGAATTTCCTGATCGGTTTTGCCAACGGTCCAAGCATGCGCAGACAGGAGGGCGGCGCGTCGTCCTTGTTCCACCTGGACCGATTCCCCAAAGCTTCTCGAAGCTTCTTTTGCAATTTGCGTGAATCGATCGTATACCTCCGTCCTGAAAATCCTTTGCAGCAACTCCTGGCGTTCCTTGTGATCGGCAATCAACACGTCTCGATATCGCCCCTGCGGAATGACCACCACCCGACGGAACTGATCGGCGGTGAATCCCGTCAGCTCCTCGATCATCGCATCCACCTCCTTCGTCCGATTCTTGAGCAGCGACCAAGTTCCTTCGCCACCCGGTTCATTCGAGTCCTCCCACTGGAATAGTTCAGCCGAGGCGGCGGTTTTGGTCAGTCCGTCACCTTTCAATTTAGCGCGGAGATATTCCGGGTTTCGTTTCACCCGGTAACGTCGACGCCCCAATTGAAAGACCACTTCCACCGAAGTCTCTTGACCAGGTTTGGCATGAGCGCTCCTTAGGTCGGTCCCCGTCCTTCCATCCCGCTGCTCCTGCCCGGTCGTCTCGCCGTAAAGACCGTAGCAAATGGCATCCAGCAACGTTGTCTTGCCTGCGCCGATTGGACCGGCCATGACAAACAGTCCTGCCTGATTGAGTTTTGCAAAATCGATTTCCTGGCGGCTGGGGAATGGCCCGAAACCCTCAATGTTCAACTGCTCGAATCTCATCGAGGTCCTCCTTCCTGCTGCTGCGCTTTCTCCATCCATTCGGCTGCCAGACGCAGATGCTCCGACAAGTCCCGATCCTTGAACCGTTCCCGCAAAAACTGCTCCACCTTCTGCGCCGGCGGCTCCTGCTTCTTCTGTTCCGTCACCTCACCGTCGCCAGTCCAATCTGTCGGATGGACCATTCGCTTCAAATCCAGCTCCAGAAGGAATGGATAAAGATCTTTCAATCTTTCCCTGGAACCAGGCGGAACGGTCAAATCCGTCAGCTCAATGCGAATCAAATCCTGATTCCGCCTCAAATCCTGACTCGCCAGAAGGAGGAGATCCTCTGCCGCCCCATGAAGGGTTCGCATCCCCAACTTCTGCGGCAGTTCCAGCCGTTCGAAGGTCACCTTTCCTTCGCCATCCAGTTCCAACATCACGCAGCACTTCGTATGCGACTGCTCGGCAAACGAATACCGGCACAACGATCCGCTGTACTGAATGCGATCTGTGCCAATCCTATGGGGTCGGTGCAAATGCCCGAGCGCGGTGTAGCAGAAGCGATCGAACAGGTGGGACTCGACGGCGCTTGATCCTCCCACCGAGATATCCCGTTCGGAATCCTCCGTAGCCTGACCACCTGCCGCGAACAGATGCGCTACCAGCACGTGCCTATCGGTTCCGCTCATATCGCAGTTTTCGACTCGTGCCGCTATCGCCTCATGGTGCGTCCGAAGATCGGGTAGATCGAGTGCCGCACGAACATCGGAGGGAAGGCTGTAGGGCATCAGATGAAATGCCACCTTGCCAAACCGGTCCTCCAGATCGACCCGCATCGCTCCGTCATAGGAGGTGCCAGCGACGAATACACCTGCCTGCCGCAGCAAACCGGCACCAAACTGCAGCCGTTCGCCGCTGTCGTGGTTGCCCGCGATCGCCAATACCGGTGCCACCTCACGCAAACGCATCAACGTTTCATCCAGCAACCCAATTGCATGCTCCGGCGGCACGCTGCGATCGTAAACATCTCCCGCAATCACAATCGCGTCGGGACGCTGGTCTCGCGCCATTGCAATCAGCTGCTCGAGTGCATACTCCTGAAGCTCCAGAAGATCCATTCCCCCCAGCATCCGTCCAAGATGCCAGTCCGCCGTGTGCAAAATGCGCATCCCTTGTTTTCCTCAATGATCTCGCAAGTCCCTGCCGAACCATCGCCTCATTTTCTCCCCGGAAAGGACACCTTTGGTCATCTCCAAAAATTTTTTCTAAAAATCGGGCTCGACAGTCGTCGGGGAAATGGAGACCATCCCGCGAGCGAATGCTTTCCCCGAGCAACCAGGCCTCTTCGCACCGGGAGTTCCTCGGATGACATCTTTCAGGATCGCGATTGGCCTCCTACTGCTGGCGTTAGGCGGCTGCGCTCTTGGCACAAGTATTTCGCCACCCGACCGGGAGGCAACGAATGAGCCGACCTCGGACAAGTCTCAGGTTGCCTCGGATTCCAAAGGCCAGCCTTTGCCGCGCATTCGACCCTGGGGCCGCACCCGGGAAAAAGGATCCGGCCTAGCTCCTGAAGCAAGGGCGATCGAGCGATCGCTCGGTTACCAATAGCACCTTTCGCTTCCGGCGCGCACCATCGCCAGATGGTGGATGGATATGGTTGGAGGTCATGCGCAGCCATCCACCGCGTGGCCGCGGTGGCTACGAAGAGCCGGTCAAACCGCTTGTAGCCACCATCGCCAGATGGTGGATTTGCTTCTTGGACGATATTTCGAAGCCATCCACCGCGTGGCCGCGGTGGCTACGAAGAAGAAGTAGCCACCAGCGCCAGATGGTGGATTTGCTTCTTGGACGATATTTCGCAGCCATCCACCGCGTTGCCGCGGTGGCTACGAAGAA
>JBJSWM010000942.1:0-2675 GCA_046085865.1 Pirellulaceae bacterium | reverse complement strand
CGAAAATCCACCTTCTTTCAACTGGGGCCAGCCTGGGTGATTTGGACTTCTGGTCCTCTTCGATCCGATCGACCGACAAACCACCCAGGCTGGCCCCAGCCGAAAGAAGGTGGATTTTCGATAGCTCGCGCCCGGGCAAATCGAACCAGGGGCATGACTTCGGAAAAGGACTCGCCGACGCCCAAGCATCGGACCTTCTGGAGTATCTAAAAACGCTTTGATCGTCCCGAAAAGATCATTTTTCGCAGCGCGGAAAAGGGAGATACCGCATCGGTTCGAGTGGTCGCTGGCAGGCATCAGCGATACACTGGAATGTCCTGCTGCATCGAATCAACCAATCGGTGCGGCGGTCCGAGTTCTGGACCGAGCGGGTCGTGGCGGTAGTCCGCGGTGACTCAGGAAGCAAAACGAAAAAAGCCATCCTTCTCGAAGGAGCATGCAACGGATGACGACGCAGATTCTTGCCGCCCGCAGTGGGCAGATCACCCCAGAGATGGAATATGTCGCCAACCGGGAGCAATTGACTCCCGAACTGATCCGCGATGAGGTGGCGGCAGGACGGATGGTCATTCCCGCCAACAAGGAGCACCTGAAAGGGGTGCTGGAACCGATGGGAATCGGTATCGCCGCACGCTGTAAGATCAACGCCAATATCGGCAACTCTGCCGTCACCAGCAACGTCACCGAAGAGCTGGAAAAGCTGCATACGGCGGTTCACTTCGGGGCCGATACGGTCATGGACCTTTCGACCGGCAAGGATATCGATTCCATTCGCCGCGAGATTATCGCCAAGGCGCCAGTGCCGATCGGAACCGTGCCGATCTACCAGATGCTGGAGCAACTGGGCGGTTCGATCGAGGATATGAGGGCGCAGCATTTTCTCGATATGGTCGAACATCAAGCCAAGCAGGGGGTGGACTACATGACGGTCCACTGCGGAGTGCTGCTGGAGCACCTGCACCTGACAGTGCAGCGGGTGACGGGGATCGTCAGCCGCGGTGGGTCGCTGATCGCCAAGTGGATGATGGCCCATCAGAAGCAGAATCCGCTTTACACCCATTTCGATGACCTGTGCGACATCATGCGGAAGTACGACGTCACCTGGATCCTGGGGGATGGACGGCGGCCAGGATCTCTGGCCGATGCCAGCGACAAGGCGCAGTTCGCCGAACTGGAGACGTTGGGCGAGCTGGTGAAGCGAGGATGGGATCGGGGTACCCAGGTGATGGTCGAAGGGCCTGGCCATATCCCGATGGACGAAGTGGCGATGAATGTCCACAAACAGATCGAAGTCTGCCATGGAGCTCCGTTCTATGTCCTCGGGCCCTTGGTGACTGATATTGCTCCTGGCTACGATCACATCACCAGCGCCATCGGCGCGGCGCTGGCGGGATGGGCGGGAGCCGCAATGCTCTGCTATGTCACCCCCAAGGAGCATCTGGGCCTTCCGAATCGAGAAGATGTCAAGCAAGGGGTGATCGCCTACAAGATCGCCGCGCACTCCGCCGATGTCGCCAGGAAGCGTCCGGGATCGCGAGACCGCGATGACGCCCTGTCGCGGGCAAGATTCGCGTTCGATTGGAACGAACAGTTCCGATTGTCTCTGGATCCAGAGACAGCCAAGGCTTATCACGACGAGACATTGCCGCAGGAGACCTTCAAGCAAGCGCATTTCTGCAGCATGTGCGGTCCCAAGTATTGCTCGATGAAGATCACTGAAGAGATCCGCAAAATGGCCCCGCCAGCCAAGCTGGTGGAAATGCCATCCTGAACGAACGGAGTGGCACAGCGTCGTTGGACCATCCATCGGGCTCAATCTCATCGTTGGGCTAAAAACTGCTCGGATCTCCAAGCCGACTCCCAAGGGGGTCAGCCGTACTGGTCCCCCAGAGGAACTGAGAGCAGTCCCGCATCGCCACCATGAAACAGTTTTTCGTCGATCGACTCCGGCGGCGTCATGGCATTGGTTCGTGTGCTGTGTGCAGGCAGAGGGTGCGCTATTCCGCAGACGGAAGGAGCCGCATTGGGTTCCAACCGTTTTCGTCTCTTCAGATGGTCTTTCTATTTTTGTCGCCATGGACGATTCTTACGGCTCACTACGTCTCGACTGGACCTGAATGATCCGCCTGCGACCTGGCGGTTTCCTTGATGCGACTCTGGTCGCCTAAAGCGATGCAGGGAAGAAGAATCAAAGAAGGGCGAACCTGCTGTTGGACGACAGGCTCTAATTCCTTGCGTATCCTGATGGGAGAGCTGGGCTGCTTGTTTCCTACACGGTGGAGCTGCTTGGATGGCTAGCCGATCGATCGATGCAAATTCGCCACGGTGCCTAGACCAATTCCATGCGATGGATCTCGACTTGCTGCTGTCGGAACTAGGGACATCCACCGACGGCTTGGCCGAGGCCACGGCGCTGGCGCGTTCGGCTGCGCTGCAGCGCAGGTGGCGGCTGTTCCCAAAGCTGCCCCTGGCTTGCCGAGTCTTTGCTGCACAGTTCCGAAGTCCAATCACGTTGATGCTTGTCGCTACCGCAGTCTTCTCGATCTCCTCCGGTCGCTACGAAGACGCTTCGATCATTCTTTTGATTGTCCTCGCGAGTGCACTTCTAGGATTCTGGCAGGAATACGCCGCGTCGAATGCGTTGACGGCTCTCCTTGCCACCGTTAAGTCGCAAG
>JBJSWM010000941.1:0-6168 GCA_046085865.1 Pirellulaceae bacterium | reverse complement strand
GTCACCGACCTGCAGCTTCAAGTTCGCGATCCAGCCGCTCCAGCCTCCACCGACAAACCAGCGACCTATGAGGTGACGATCACCAACCAGGGGCACTCCACCGCACACGATATCGTTGTGGTGGCTCAGTTCTCCGATGGTATCGAGCCGATGGAGGCGAGCGGTCATCCCAATCGAATCGTTCCGGGACAGGTGCTGTTTGAAGCGGTGAACAAGCTGGATCCGGGTCAATCGATTCGCTTGACGATCGCTGCCAAGGCCTCCAGACCCGGTACCCACCGGTTCCGAGCCGAAGTCAGTAGTTCGCAAGGGGATGCCCAGTGGAGCCAGGAAGAATCGACCCGATTTATTCAGGGAAGCGAATCGAAATCGAATTCCACGTCCCCTCAAGACCGCTCCAGCGCGCCAGTCGGTTTGGTTGCTCCACCGGTTCCTCCATTGGCTCCACCGGTTGCTCCATCGGCGCCATCTCGCTGATCGGCTAACCCCCAACTCGCAGCATCCATCCGCTTGTTCCGACAACCGATACAATGAGCCGCGGAGAGGGACTTTGCTCATGTCCCCTCCGATGAAGTTTTCAGGCTCTCTATCGGATCGGACGCTGTATGCGATGCCCCCTGCGTACCCTCTTCGGGATCTTCTTCCTCGCCAGCGTGATGACGACGCTTTTCCCCTCCCCTCTTCCGGCTAACCCCCCCCTTCCGATCTCGGAAATCACCCGCCCAAAAGCCGATTCAGGAATTCCCGATTTCTATCAGCAGTTGATCACCGTCGACGGTTACCAGATTGTCGCATCGGATCGCGTCAGCCCCTTTGCATTGAAGGAAGCGGCCTACTGGGTGGCTGCGATGATGCGGCATCGCCCAGATGTCTTGGCTGCCATGCGCACCAGCGGATCCCGAATGTCCATTATCGCCTGGAACGAATTCACCACGGACCTTCCGGAATGGAAATGGCTTGGCAGCCCCGAACAGGACGGAGTGGAATCCCCCGGCGTCTCGGCTCGCGACTACTGGGATGGTCGCGCCCGTGGTATGGGAGGCTCCCAGACCGATCCCTTCTGTTCCTGCGGCGAGGAGAATCTGCTGGCTTACCCAGGCGATCCGTACGCAGCCGAGTGCATTTTGATCCACGAATTCGCGCACAACATCCACCTACGCGGCATGAATCAGATCGACCCCACGTTTGATAACCGGGTCGAAAAAGTCTACCGCGAGGCGATCGAAAAAGGGCTCTGGAAAGGAACCTACGCGGCGGTCAATCACCATGAGTACTTCGCCGAGGGAGTGCAGTCCTGGTTCGACAACAATCGACACGATGACCACGATCACAACCATGTCGATACGCGTGAGGAGTTGCTGCAGTACGACCCTGGCCTCGCCGAATTGTGCCGCGAGGTCTTTGGTCTGACGGAGCTGATCTATACCAAACCAGCCACTCGTCTTTCCGGACACTTGGAAGGCTTCCAGCCTGAGCAATCGCCAACATTTCGGTGGCCTCCGCGAGTCGAGACGGCGAGAAAGGCGATTCGTCAACTTGTCACCGAACGAAACCAGCGCGCCAACTCTCCACAGGCCAACCAATGGACAGCCGAGAAGATTTTCAAGGCCCCGGAACTACAAGAGAAGGGTCCAGGACAGATCGCGTGGCATCGCTCGGGCCAAATCGCCTATCGCATCCCGCCAGACGATGGAGAGACCGCCTTCGAGCGGTGCGATCCGAAGTCGGGTCGATTCGAGCCATGGATCTCCCGGATGGAACTGATCCCCCAAGGTGCCGCCTCACCACTTGCCGTGGAATCTTTCGCGACAAGCGACGACGAATCGAAGCTGCTCCTCTACTCCAACTCTCGAAGAGTCTGGCGTTACAACACGCGAGGGGACTACTGGTTGCTGGACCGCAGTAGCGGTAGGTTGCGAAAGCTGGGAGGTGATGAACAACCAGCTTCATCGATGATGTTTGCGAAGTTCTCTCCAGACGGCAGTCAGGTCGCATTCGTACGCAACCAAGACATCCATGTCGAGGACCTAGCAACTGGTTCCCTCCGCCAATTGACCTTCGGCGGATTGGATGGAAAGATCCACGGGACAGGTGACTGGGTCTATGAAGAAGAGCTGGACCTTCGGGATGGCTATCGATGGAGCCCGGACGGTCGACACATCGCATTCTGGGAGATCGACACCTCTGAGGTAGGCATCTTTCATTTGATCGATAACACCAGTGATCGCTACGCGCGAGTGATCCCCATCCCCTACCCCAAAGCGGGACAAACCAACCCCTCTTGCCGGATCGGTGTTGTCGCGCTGGACGATGGACAGATCGACTGGATCGAATTGCCTGGAGATTCTCGCAACCATTACATCGCCCACACCCAATGGAATCCATCCAATCAGCGACTTTACCTGCAGCGCTTCAATCGATTGCAAAACCAGAACGAAGTCTTCGTCTGGGATCCTGCAACCAAGCGAACCAGTCTCCTGTGGACCGATCGCGATGCCGCATGGCTGGAGAACGAGAATCCCTTTCGGTGGATCGATGGGGGCAAGAGCTGCCTCTGGCTATCGGAACGGATGGGTTGGCGAGGGCTCTATCGGGTCAGCGCTGAAAACCCAGACCAGGCGACACCCATCCTGGAAGCCCCTTGGGATGTCATCGAGGTCATTTCCTTCGATCTCGATGGGCATTGGGCTCTGGTCAGTGCATCCCCCAACGATGCCACCCAGAAGTATCTCTATCGCGTCGATCTTCGGAATGGAAGTTCCGAACGAGCGACTCCGATCGATCAACCGGGATGGCACTCCTATCAAACGGTTCCCGGTTCCCCCTGGGCGCTTCACTCCTGGTCGTCCGCAGGGAAACCGGCATCCCATGAATGGCTGGAACTGGAAGGGCACAAGCGTCTGGAGTTGCTGGAAGATAACGCCGAACTTTCTGCTTTCGTGACCTCGCTGGCACTACCAGCACCGATCTTTCGAACGGTTGAAATCGAACCAGGAGTTCAGCTGGATGGGTGGTTGCTTGAACCTCCAGCTCCCCGAGGAGATACCCCGCAGCAACCCTTGCTGGTGCATGTCTATGGTGAACCCCATGGGCAGACGGTACGAGATGCTTGGTGGGGGCGACAGGGCCTGTGGCATCGCTGGCTGGCCTCCCAGGGGATGTTCGTCGCTAGCTTTGACAATCGGGGGACCAAAGTGCCCAAGGGCCGTGTGTGGCGCAAGTCGGTTCATCGACAGATCGGCGTGCTGGCTGCTGAGGATCAGGCCAAAGCAATCGCTTGGCTGTTGCAGGAGGTCCCTCGCATCGATCCCTCGCGCGTCGCCGTCTGGGGGTGGAGTGGCGGTGGCAGCATGAGCCTGCATGGGCTGTTTCGATTCCCAAAACTCTATCGTGCTGCCATTTCCGTCGCCCCAGTCCCCGACCAGACGCTCTACGACACCATCTATCAGGAGCGGTACATGGGACTGCCGCAGGAGAATGCGGATGGCTATCGAGCCGGTTCCCCGATCACCTACGCCGATCGGATGGAAGGAGCCCTGCTGCTGATTCATGGGACAGGGGATGACAACTGCCACTACCAGGGCGTAGAGCGATTGATGGACCGCCTGATCGCTCACGGCAAGCTATTTCAGGTTCTTCCCTACCCCAATCGCTCCCACTCGATCTCCGAGGGCGACAACACAACACCCCACCTGTACTCCAGCATGACCCGATTTCTTCAGGAGCAACTGAAACCGGAATCGCCAGATGCTCCCTGAACGGAAGGCCCGATGTGAAGGGTTGCAAAGCTTTTCATCGTGGTTGGATCGGAAGATTGGAGGCAGCGAACTGGTTCAGCGTCAGATTGTCCACCTGCGCCACTTCCAGCGTCATCTGGAATTCGGTGCCCCGCTGAAGCCAGATGCTTCCCTCAGGTTGACGCTGGATCGCGATCACACCATGGTGGCGAGTCAGCTCCAAGGTCGCCAGGAACATCGCCACCAGCCGACTCTTATGTGCCCTAGCAGGGAAGAGCGACTGCAGCTCTTGAGGCCCCTCGTTGGCGATGCGCTGATGCAGCTGCTGCATGTGCTGATGAATCGGTGTGTCGTCGTAGATCGTCTGCTCGGCTGCGGGAGCTCGATTGGCTTTTAGAATCCGCCCGAAGGCATTGACCAAGTCCCATACCTCCACCTCCGCAATCGGTTGGCTGGCCAGATCGTTTCGCACCGGCAGCGATTCGGATGCCAGTCGGGGGAATCGCATCTGCCAACGCTGTGCCTGTTCCTCCAGCAGGAAGGCGACATCCCGAAAACGCTTGTACTGAATCAGCCTCTCGGCCAATCGATCGCTGGACTCCTCCAACAACGGCTCGTCGCTGGTCTCCTGTGGAGTCGCTTCCATCGGCAACACGGCGTGCGCCTTGAACTCGATCAGATGGGAAGCGATCTCCAGGAAATCCCCCACCTCATCCAGATTCAGCTCCGTCAGCACCTCGAGAAATTCCAAATACTGCTCGACGATCCTTGCCAAAGGCAACCGCTCGACCTCCACCTCCTCCCGCCGCACTAGATAAAGCAGCAGATCGGCGGGGCCGGCGTACCCTGGCAACTGGATCGCAAAGTCCATGGCACGCCTCTTTCCGTCAGCGCGTCACGCCGACATTGAAACTGAAGACCTGCCTGTCGTCGGTGTCTGAATAGGAAACGGGGAAGGCGAAATCGAACGCAAGTGGTCCAGGCCCCAAGGCGGGGACAGCAATTCGAAAACCGAGTCCAGGGGCGACTCGGAAATTTTCGCTGTTGACCTCAATATCCCGCTCAATGGTTCCGTAATCGACGAATGTCACCATCCTTAGCATGTCGTCAGCGGTGATCGGGAACATGTATTCCAGCGTTCCCAGGAACATGAATCGACCACCAACCTGCACACCGCTTTCCACCGGACTGGCACCGCGAAAACTAAAGCCTCTGAGCGTTGTAAAACCACCCGCAAAGAAATTCTCAAAGATCGGTGTCTCTTCCCCGCTGAAACCAAACCGCCATGAGGAGGTCAGGGTATGTCGTCCCCCACCGTCGGCGCGTTCGCGGATCAGAAAGTACTTGCTGTAATTGATCTGCCCGCGTGGAAAATCGAAATTCCCGAAGACCTGATCGTATATCAGCTCCAAAAAATGACCTTCGGTAGGGAGGAATGGACTGTCGCGGGTGTTGTGAGCTAAGCGGAACCGACCGGTCCACAGTTCGTGATCTCCCACGACGGAGTCGAGCGCTTCGACTCCAGTGATCCTAGGATCCGATATGTCGACATTCTCACCACGAACCTCCGTGCTGAAAGAAAGATCTGGGGTGATCTGGTAGCCCAGCATCACTCGCCCACCCAACCGCTGCTCATCCCAATCCTGATAGATGCGATCGAACAAAAACCCACTGACCGACAGGCTCCATGGCGAATAACCAAAGAGGTTCGGCTGGGTCCAGTTGACGCTGTACCGCTGGACTCGATTGCCAGGCATCAACTCCATTCGAAAGTTCTCTCCATTCCCTCGGAACGCTCCATTGAACATATCTTGGAAGCTGCGAGGAAAACGAAGGATGTCGAAATTCCGCTCCTCGATAATCACCTGACCAGCGACTCCAAGGTCGGTGTTGACCGAACCGCCGAAGACCATGCGGCCCGTCTGCGCTTCTTGCACGTAAACATCGATCGGCGCGTTGCGCACCCGTGGCCGAAAACCGGTGGTTGGCGATACCGGCCCGTCGGCCATAGGGGTTTGGAACTGCATCGGCTGCCCTAGGGTCGACCCAACCGATGGCATCACCGGCTCTCCGGCTGGTCCTGCGATGGGCCCCGGCGGATAGGGGCCGGACGCGGAGGACCAGGGGGAAGGCACCGGATAGCCCGGAGGAGCTGCGCCGTAGGGAGTGGGAGGAGCTGCGCCGTAGGGAGCGGGAGGTGCTGCGCCATAGGGGGCGGGAGGAGCTGCGCCGTAGGGAGTGGGAGGAGCTGCGCCGTAGGGAGCGGGAGGAGCTGCGCCGTAGGGAGCGGGAGGAGCTGCGCCGTAGGGGGCGGGAGGAGCTGCGCCGTAGGGAGCGGGAGGTGCTGCGCCGTAGGGAGCGGGTGCTGTGCCGTAGGGGGCGGGAGGAGCTGGCGCGCTGTTGGGATAGGGAGTCGGCAGGGGACCTGTGT
>JBJSWM010000940.1:0-3844 GCA_046085865.1 Pirellulaceae bacterium | reverse complement strand
CGATCACGAAAGGTGGGTGGCACCGATTGAATGATCACGAAAGGTGGGTGGCACCGATTGAATGCTAGTACCGATCGCGAAAGGTGGGTGGCACCGAATGAATGCTGGCGTTCAAACTGCAAGGCAAATGCCGAAAAGGATTTGGTCTTGGTACCGAATCCATCATCTCCTACGCTTCCAGTTCCGTCCCAATCCAAGGCCCCAGCCGCGTTTCCGGCAACCAGCAAACTTCCCCTTCGACTCGTCGGCACCCAAGCCGGACGGGCCAGAAGAAGCCCGTCTTCTTACCTTTGGCTCTTTGCACACCGCCGCGACCTTCGTCCACCATTCCCATTTCTCGGAGACCGCCAGCAGATGATCGCCAACAGGTTGCGATGGCCCAAAGTCTGCCTGCACGCTTGGCCTGGGTGGACCAAACTTTGGAACGAAGGAGATCTTCGATCGCTCCTTCTCTCACTTTTGTTTGGCGCCCTGCTGAATCTCTGGTTTGCAGCCACTTGGACTTGGCCGCAATGGTGGACTACGCAAAGCTGGTGGTCTTGCCTCGCTGCACTCGCCGTCTCAGCTTCCGCTTCTGCACTCCTCGCCAAAGATTCCCTCCGATCGCTTGCCATGCGTCAGATTCCCGCCAAATCAACCGACCAGTGGCTGCGGGACGCACAGGATTCTTACCTGCAGGCAAACTACCAAGAAGCGGAAGCTTCGCTGCATCGCATCTTCGCTGCTGGAAATCAGGATATCGAGGCCATGCTGCTGATGATCTCCGTGCTTCGGCGCACAGGGCGCATCGCGCAAGCCCAGTTCTGCATCGATCGATTGCGGCTTCTGGAACGCGCTAATCCCTGGCTTGCGGAACTCGATCACGAGCAAAAGAAGCTGCGCCAGCTACTGATGGCACCCGATGCCAACTCCAACTGACCTTGCGCCGACAGCGAATCGGACCAACCAACATCGACAAGCCTGGAGGCGGGACGCCCAAGTCACTGTGCACTGCGCCCCTTCTTGACTGGCTGAGCGGTCCAAGGATCCTCTGGCCATGCATGCTTGGGATAACGCCGCTTGAGCTCTTTACGGACAAGCGGGTAGGTGTTGTTCCAAAAGCTTTCAAGATCCTCGGTGACTTGCTGTGGCTGATAATTAGGCCCCAGCAGATGAACCAGAAGGGGCACTCGACCACCGGCCAGTCTGGGTGTCTTGGTCCACGAGAAAATCTCCTGGATGCGCACCGCCAACACCGGAGCTTGTATCCCCGAATAGACCAGCGACATCCAAGAGCCACTTGGGACCTGGATCTTTGAAGGTGCCTCGCGCTCCACCGTCCGCCGCTGTTCGTAATTCAATGACTCCGCCAACATCTCCGACCACGGCAGTTCCGCAACTTCCCGCAGCGACCTCTTCCCCATGCATGCACTCTGCATGAATTCCTCCCACCACTTCGAGTCATCCCAATCGGGCAATCCCGATTCCGGCATCCAATGTCTCAGCCACAGGACTCGCGCTGCATACGCTTGCCCCTTGGGCGATGGCACATCGCGTACCTTGGGCCATTGCTGCCTAGCTGCTGCCGCCAACGCTTCGACACAAGACGGATCGTCCGGGACGGGGATCGGCGTCTCCTGAAGCACTAGGTCCAGCCAACGCTTTTGGCGGCGGCCGACCAGCGATTGCCGCTGCGGATCGTAAACCGCAATGGTTTGAAATTCGACCCCCGCCTGGTCCAGCCATTCGACTTCCACCGGGGAAGAACCTCGCACCGTCGCATCCTGACCATTGGCCTCCAGGTCGATCGCCAAAAAGAACTCCCCTAAGAGGTTTCGATCCGTCCCCTCCAAGAGCAATCCCTTTCCACCCACCATGACGGCACGAGAATCTCCGATCGCTCGCCGCCTTGCCAACCGATCCGGAAAAGCCGCCAGCAACGATCGCTCCAGTCCCTCCCCTGGTTCGCCTCCAGCTTCCGCTTCATCCGTAACTCCATCCGAAGCGATGCGATCCATCGATCCGCGAATGTCCTTCGATATCTTTGCAATCCACCTTGCTGCTGCAGGATCGACCCATCGCGAGCACGACTCGAAAGTCTCGTCGATCCCATACCAATGCATCAACAACATCCCTTGTCGCCCGATTTCCGATCGCTGCGACGCTACGATCTCCTGAAACTCACCGGGAACGACCAATCGCCCCCCTAGCCAAGGAGATCTCTCTGACAGTAGAACAGCCACCCAGCTTCCCAGATCGGCAACTCCTCGTCTTCGGGCTTCGCACGCGAGTTTGGCAAGTCTTGGTGGGAGGGGCAGATCCGCCATCGACCTACCCAATGGGGTCAGTCCAACCTCGGCGACCGCTCCTAATCGTTCCAAAAGCAATCGCCCCGCCTGAAGCGCCTCTGGACGAGGTGCATCGATCCATGGAAATCGCTCCAGATCCGTCTCGCCCCAACGCATCAAGGACAAGATCGCCGATGAGGGATCGACCCTGCGTATCTCTGGCTCCAAACACTCTGGCCTAGCCGACTGAACGGCAGGCTCCCAACAACGGATGCAAACTCCTGGCCCCAGCCGTCCGGCTCTCCCTGCACGCTGTGTCGCCGATGCCTGACTGATCGGCTCTAGTGAAAGCCGATCCAACCCAAGCCGTGGCTCATAGCGAAGCACCCTCGCCCACCCAGAATCGACCACCGTCCGGACCCCTTCGATCGTCAGCGATGTTTCCGCCACATTCGTCGAAAGAATCACACAACCGGCCACCGCATCCTCCATCACCCGCTGCTGCGACTCCAGGGACAGCCCGCCATGCAACGAATGCACCGACCGATTGGATAGCCCCCGGTCCAGCAATCTGCCTCGCAGCCGCTGTATCTCGCCAACCCCCGGCAAAAAGACCAGAGTCGTTCCCCCTCGCTGGGAATGAATTCCCGAGACGATACCAGCTAGCCGTTGATCATCAGGAAACTGGATCGGATCGTACTGAATTTCGACTGGGTAAGGTCGCCCCTCCCCCGTCAATCGCACCGCTTCGGGGATCCATCGCTGCAAACCTAGTCCATCGAGCGTCGCCGACATCAAGACGAGGCGAAGATCTTCCCGCACCGTCCGTCGCAGGCGCACCACCATGCCGATCAGTAGATCAATCGCCACCGATCGCTCATGACACTCGTCGATCACCACGCACTGGACCCCCTCCAGAAATGGATCGTCCACCATGCGGCGAAGCAACATCCCCTCAGTGGTCACCAGAAGGCGAGTCTGCGCCGAAGTGCGTCGATCAAAGCGCACGTGATAGCCTACCTGCCCACCAAGCGGAACACCCATCTGCCTAGCGACGAACTGAGCGATCGAGCGTGCCGCGATGCGACGTGGCTGCACTAGAACCACCTGCCCAGACAAGCCAAGATTGTCCAGACTGGCAACACAGGCTGGCCCAACCCGGGTCGATTTGCCCGAGCCGGGAGGAGCATCCAATAGGATCGGGGTGCCAGAGGCCAGATGCGCCTCCAGATGCGGCAACAAGGGATCGATTGGTAGCCGCAGGTTCGACTCCCCCGTCATCCTGTTACCTCTGGATCGTGTGATTCACTCCACGCTTCTGGCTGAGAACTGGGAAACAACTCGTTTACACTACAAGACAAAACGCCGTGCCTTCCAATGCCAGGACGCTCCATCGCCTGCCTCTTGCTCAACGCGTTGCCGGCGCTGTCCTCGAGGGAACTTTGGCGGTCTGCACTGCTTTACGGTTTTCCCACCACAAAAGCAGCGGCGCGGCCACGAAGACCGAGCTGTAGGTACCAACCAGAATGCCCACCAGCAGGCAGAACATGAACGCATGGATCCCATCACCACCGAAC
>JBJSWM010000939.1:0-2116 GCA_046085865.1 Pirellulaceae bacterium | reverse complement strand
CTGGAACCATGTAGTTGGCATCCGCCTGGGCGAGGTCCCCGGCGGTATTCAGATTCAACCGATTGTCCAAGTCGACGATCATGGGGGCGACCAGCACCTTCAGCATTCGCCCATCGGGTGCAGGCACCAGTGGAAGGTTCGGGTCGATCCAGACACTCTCATTTTCGCCATCTCCGTCGTTGTCGACATCCCATTCGCCGTTGATAAGCTGATAGACGTAGGCCTGCAGCTTCTTCTCTTCCAAGTAGGCTGGCGCCTGCCCCCAGTTATCGAGATTCAATTCCAGCGTCGGTACTTGGCCTGATGCATTGGGTGGCCGACCGGTGAAATAGGGATTGCGGACCAAACGTGGCGATGGTGTGGGGAGAGATGGACCGGTGATGTTGATCGCCAGGGGTCGGGCCACCGCAAATTCCAGCAGGTCGATCAGCTGCCGAACCTGTGCGGGAGTCATCGAAGTCGGGTTGCCATAGAGAGCTGACAGATAGTTGATCAATTCGGGGCGATGGAAGGATGGGGTCTGCCGTTGACCTGGTGTCATCGTGCCGGTAAAGGCACGGTAGTGAAGAAAGTAATCGCGGTAATCAGGAACATCGTATCCTTCGTTGGTGTTGCCCAGCTTCCAGGCGGCGGAATCGCTGTAGCTGTGAAAAAGTCCCATCGGGATCGTGACGTTGGTGCCACCCACATTGACGGTCGGCCCGACATCTTGGGCGCCGTTGCTGAGGTTCAGTCCATAACCGACCCCGTTGAATGCGGCGTCGTTAATCAGCATGGGATAGGCGATCCCCTGAGCATCCTGGACCAAATGGAGCGGATGGTCGGCCAGCCAGCCGCGGATCGGTTTGGTGACCGAAACAGCCACGGTCCCTGAGAGAATATCGCCCGTCAGCATACCACCTTGATGTGTCGAAAGATCGATGACGATCGAGTAGGCCAAGGCCGCGTTGTTGAACTCGCCGATGTAATCGAGGATACGAAACGAGTTGCCTTTCAGCGGACCAGCCAGGAAGGTGACCAGCCTGCCGTTGTAGGCATCGCGGCCGATCGCCAGGAGGTTGGCTGGATTGTTCATCGCAATCCAGAGGAATGCCTGATCGTTCGCGTCTTTGCCCAGCACCTTGGGTACCTGGCGAGCGGTTGTACGGATTGGGTTGGGGCCATAGACATCGGCCAGCAAGCTGTGACCGAAGAACGCCGAACGCGTGTCGTTGGTGTCGCGCACCAATTGCTGCACCACCAAATCGCTCATCGCCCGAGGGTCGGGCTGACGCAACTTGACGGTGGCGATGGCCACCGAGGCGCTGCGCGATTGACTGGAGAGAACCAGAAACGTGGTGGCCAGCAGGCTGAATAGCGCCAGCATGCCCAGCACAATCAGGAGGATCAACGCCGAACGATTGCTTCTTTTTGCCTGACGACGGATCATCTTGCACCTGCCTTTGCCACCCTCAAGATGGCCTGTCCGATCGATCCGAATCGACCACACCCACACGCTTGATCTTCCAAAACTCTTTCGCTCACCCAAACCTTCGCTCACCCAACCGCTGCGAGCGAATTCCATACCCCAAGCGTCCCCTTGGGGCTGCCAATCGCCATCGCTTAGTCCATCGGAATCGTCACCGTCCGCTCGTAAACCGCCGAGACTCCGCGCACGATCGTTGCCTGAGTCGGACGCTGCTGCGGATCGTTCGATTCAAGGGGCGCCTGGAAGTACCAGTCTGGCCCCAGCAACTGAACGCTCTGACGAGTTGTTCGGCGAGGCGTTGCGGGAGCCGGAATCGCGACCTTGCCGGAATCGACATGAGGCAGAGCGACAGGCAACGTGTTGGTGAATTCCTGAGGCGTCATCACACTGACGACTCGATACCAGCGATGCAGCTGGATGGTATTCAATTCATCGAGCATCGTATTGCCGCTGTTGGCTGCTGTTCGCCAGCGCCGGGACAGCATCACCCAATCCCCAACCTTCACCGGAGTTGCGTAGGCGCTGTTCCAATACAGATCGATGGCAAAGCCGTTCTCCCCGCAATAGCTGTACTCATTGCTCAGTGGAACCGTCGGGCCCATCGGAAGCTTGGTCAGACCAGTCACAAAATCTGGCTGAAAAGCCCAC
>JBJSWM010000938.1:0-516 GCA_046085865.1 Pirellulaceae bacterium | reverse complement strand
GGGATCAATCGCTGGTGATCGTCACTGCCGACCACGGGCACTACCTGAATCTAGTGCAGCCCGAGGCGATTGCGGCAGCTCGACAGCCCGCATCCAATTGAAGGTCCATCCAGGATTTGTTGGCGTACCAAGCGCTTCACTGCCACGACTCAAGAAATGCCAGTGGCCACAGCACCCAGTCACCCTCCCAAGGGGAAGGTGAGATCGGTTGTTTTACCCTCCCTGGGGGAGGGTCGCGGAGGAGGAACGACGAAGCGGGGAGGGGGACACAGTAGCCCCCGTTGAGGCAGAATGGTCCGCGATGGATGGAGCAGAAACAGAAGGCCCTCCCCGCTCGTTCCTCGCGACCCTCCCAAGGGGAAGGTGAGATCTTCATCGCAAGCCTTGCATCCCAAGGGGGAGGGTGAGATCCATCGCAAGCCTTGCACTTGGCAACCGATCGATTCATACCCTCAGATCGGATCACGATCCCGGAGGGAACCCTGGGGTCGATCGGCGTTCCAAACCATCGGCCTG
>JBJSWM010000937.1:0-1092 GCA_046085865.1 Pirellulaceae bacterium | reverse complement strand
CCTCGTTTCGCGAAAAGCCCTGCAAGGGTGTCAATCACGTCATTGCTAGTGATGCTCCGAGCGGGTTGCAGTGCCAAGCATTCTCGTGTGTGCTCGTCGACGATGCTGAGCCACTTCAGAGCTGACCCGTTTGTGGTTCGTATGCGCACGCCGTATGCGTACGGCGAAATACAGGTTGACGGGGATGGGATACTGCTGGCTTTCTAGTCAGCGGAGTTCATGCCATGCCTCGATGTCGCTTCCAGCCAGATCTGTGGGCCCAGTGGATTCAGGATCATTCAGTCAGCAACCTCTCCGTCGCTGACTTCTGCGCCATCCAACAACTCCCTATCCACTCCTTCTACTTCTGGCGCCGAAAACTGGCGAGTCATTCCAAACCGAAGAAACTGAAGATTCTCGCGGATGCAAGGCTTGCCGAGAACGGGCTGCAGTTCATTCCGCTGCAGTTGCAGGGAGTGACACCTGAAGTCACAGTCGATCTGCCGGGCGGCTTGGTACTTCACATCCCAACCGATCCCATGACTCTTCAGCCTGTTCTCCAGGTTCTCATCCAGCTGGGGGCCAATCGCCAGTCATGATCGGCCCAGTTCATCATCTGAAGATCTACGCCTGCACTCAGCACACCGACATGCGCAAAGGCTTCGATGGGCTCTCGGGAATCGTCGCCCATCTCTTGGCTGAAGATCCACTGAGCGGCCATCTGTTCCTCTTCCGCAACCGCACTCGTGATCGACTGAAGATCCTCTACTGGGATCGCGACGGGCTGGCCATCTGGTATAAGCGACTGGAAAGAGGGACCTTCCAGTTCCCAACGGATTTGGTCAAAGATCCGTCGCCATCAGGCAAGGCACAGATCACTCCCAATCAGCTTGCGCTACTTCTTGGAGGCGTTGAACTATCAACTGTGCGCCATCGGAAACGTTACGCGCTGCCTGACATCAAGAAATAAATTTTTTTCGTTGATGCATGGTGAAACCTACGCGCGCGATGCGGGTTGAATCGTGTATGGATACCAACCAGCTCTACAAGGAAGTTGAAGCACTGCGCGAACGATTGGCTCAGGCCAATCGTGAGATCGAAGTTGCACAGCAG
>JBJSWM010000936.1:0-4863 GCA_046085865.1 Pirellulaceae bacterium | reverse complement strand
ACTGTAAGGGCCGGCTGCAAAACTGCCGCAGTCCATTACAACTAGCGACAATCAATAAGACACCACGCCGACCTGGCGCACAATTCCTACAGACACATTGGCATATCAACGACGACCTTCCCAAGGGGAGCGCGAGTTTGATTGCGACTCTGCTGAAGGGGAGGCTTAGATCCATCGCAAGCCCCTAGCCCTATGCCGCTACGACTCTATCCTGCCTGCTCCGGTCGGCCGGACGGATATGCCCCAGGAAACTGTCGGATGGGCTAAAAAAACTGATCGCCAACGGCTTTGTGCCGATGGAGCAGCTAGACAGATGGGCTGCTGGCCATTTCGTCGCTTGCGGTGTCGTCGCTAGGGAGCTCGAAGGAGCTGGTGGTTTTGACGATGGCGAGGTCGTCGGGGAAGGTGTGCAGTCCGTAAACCACCGCGCGACGACTGCGAAGATCGACATGCAATAGACTGGCCGCTCCAATCGAGACCCGACCGCTCGATTCAAACAAGTGGAGCAAATCCGACTCCTGCCTTTTCTGCCGAAACTCCTTGTGGATCATCGCAAACAGCTCGGCAGGAAGCACCTCTCGCTGGTAGGTCGTCTGGTAGATCACCCCACGCGGTGCATCGGTGCGGAAGCTATAGGGATCCCCGATCAACCCCCGATGCATCAGGCGCCGGGTGGGTAGGGGCTGGTGTGCCGAGCTGGCGACTTCGCAAAGCGTCAGCGTCTTGTAATAGAACTGGATGCGATGCCCTTCGTGGGTGATGTCGACCTGAACGCGGTAGTCCTTGCGATCGAAGACTCCGGTCTGGACCACCTGGAACAGTTCGGGGTGCAAGGCACGCGAAAAGCAGTGGAGTGCGATCGCCATCGCTCGCGGTCGAATCGTCAGCACAACTCCACTCCCCCCAATTCGCTCGATCCTCCCCCCTCACCGTGGCGACGAAGTCGATCGATCTTGCATCGGCCATCGAATCCAATCCAGCGGCCCATGCGCCGGGAGCTGCCCGGCAGCGGATCCTCGTGAGCGGCTGATTATACCCGGGGCGATTGCAGACCACCAAGAGCATCTTTCCGGCTTCCTGGTTCTGGAATCCCTCCTGAAAAATCGCTCCTGAATTGCCACCAAATTGCTGGCTGTTTCTTTGAATCGGATGCGGCTCAAGGTAGACTCAATTAGCTACAGTTGGAGGTTCGTTCCATGGGACGAACGTGTCGGTGGCGGATGGGAGCTTCTTGGATCGGCGATCGAAGTTCCCTTGACCGGCTTTTCTCACCGACGCGAAGGAAGTTCCTGGTGAACCCAAAGCGATTCGACGGCCGTTGCTCTCTTCTCTCCCGCGGTCTCCGTCACTCGCCCTCCAACCACCAGGAAGAGGCTCGATCTTTTTCCGCATGCAGATCGAGTTGGACGCGGGAGCCTAGATAACTCATGCATATCGCGATGGTCTCCAGTGAAGCGGTCCCCTATGCCAAGACGGGTGGTCTGGCGGATGTCTGCGGCGCGCTTCCCGTCCAGTTCGCTCGTTCTGGTCATCGCTGCACCCTCTACCTCCCCGCCTACCGATCGCTGCTAGAGCAGCATGGGGGACGGGTGGCCGATACCGGACGCCAGGTCACCGTTTCCATGCCGGGTTGGGAGTCAAAGGTCTCGATTCTCTCCTTGCCGACCGGCATCGATGGGTATGAGGTTCGCCTGATCCACCACCCCGAGTCGTTCGACCGGCCTGAACTGTATGGGGATCGGTGGGGGGCTTATGGCGACAACTGCGAGCGGTTCTGTCTTTTTGGGCGAGCGGTGTTGGAGGCGTTGGTGGCGGAGGCGGGGTCGGTTGATCTGGTCCATTGCCACGACTGGCAGGCCGGTCTGATCCCCGCATGGATGGCTACGGGAGCCTCCCGATATCCCTCGTTGCGAACCACCGCATCGGTGACGACGATCCACAATCTGGCCTATCAGGGCCGCTTCCCCAAATCGCTCTATGGATTCACGGGGCTGGGCGAGGAGCGTTTCAATCTGCATGAAATGGAATTCTTCGGAGATTTCTCGTTGCTGAAGGGAGGCATTGTCTACGCCGATGCGATCACCACCGTCTCCCCGACGTACGCCAAGGAGATTCAGACTGCGGAGCATGGGTGCGGGCTGGAAGGGGTGCTGCAATCGCGGCAGCATCTGCTGCATGGCATCGTCAATGGAGTCGACTTGGGGATCTGGAACCCAGCCACCGACCCGCATCTAGCGCGCCGTTATTCGGTCGACGATTTTCATGCCGGGAAAGGGGAGAACAAGCGAGCTTTGCAGGAGCGAATGGGGCTGCCTGTGCGGCCCGAGGTGCCGTTGGTTGGGATTGTCAGTCGGTTGGCCGAGCAGAAAGGTTGGGACATCCTGCTGCCGGTGCTGGGGGATTGGCTGTCGCGCACCGATGTGCAGTGGGTGATCGTCGGGACGGGAGAGGTGCGCTACCATGAGGCGCTGGAGCAATTGGCGCGATCGCACCCCGAGAAGCTTGGGCTTCGCCTGGGGCACGACGAGGCGCTGTCGCACTGGGTGGAAGCGGGTTGTGACCTGTTCCTGATGCCCAGTCGATACGAACCATGCGGGCTCAATCAACTCTACAGCCAGCTCTATGGCGCCGTACCTGTCGTCCATGCGACAGGTGGCTTGGTCGACACCGTGGTGCCCTACGGACCGTATGATGCAGCACCTTCGCGGGCCACAGGATTTCATTTTCAACCCTACTCCAGCGGTCCGCTCCACCAAGCGCTCGACCTTGCCATCACGCTGTGGACGCAGGATCGCGGTCGGTGGGATCAACTGGTAGTCAACGGCATGCGGCAGGATTTCTCCTGGGCGGCCAGCGCGGCGGGATATCTCCATCTGTTTTCGGAAGTGATCGCGCACAAACAGTCGGGAGCGGAGGCATGGCTGGGATGAGTGAGTCGCGGTACGACTGGCTGAACGACCGGTGGGTGTTCTTTGCTCCTCAGCGAGCCGAGCGGCCGATCGAGCTTGCAGCCGACAGCACGGCTCACGCTCAGCCTCTTGGTTGCCCTTTTTGCATCGGCCAGGAATGGCAGACCCCCAATCCCCTTCTGCAGATCGCCACTCCAGAGCCCAATTGCCACGAACCGTGGCAGGTGCGTGTGGTGCCCAATCGCTTTCCCGCCATCGATCGGCTGGAACAGAATTGCACGTCTCCGTGTGGCACGGCCGACAAAGCACCGCATCATTCCGCCAGCCCTTTCTTCAACCGCCAATCGATGGGTGGCTATCACGAGGTGGTGATCGAAAGCCCTCAGCATCTGACCAGTTGGAATCAACTGTCGGTGGCTCAGTTGGATCGGGTGCTGCAGGCTTTCCAGCAGCGCGTCGCAGCGCTCCGTCAGTCGCCGAGGGTTCGCTACCTGTCGATCTTCAAGAACTCTGGGTGCGATGCGGGAGCTTCTCTAACGCACGTCCATAGCCAAGTGATCGCCACTCCGGTGCAGCCCCCTTCGTGGGAGCAGATGCTGGGAAGGTGCCATGAATTTTTCCAAGCCACGGGGGTTGGATACTTTCAGCGATGGATCGCCGAAGAACGGGGGCAGCAGCAGCGCGTGGTTCTGGATGACCGGCATTTTTTCGTTCATTGCCCCTTCGCCAGTCCGCATCCTTTTCAGTTGATGATTCAGCCTCATGCCGCAACTCCCTTCGAATCGCTTGGGCCCTCCACGCGATCGGCGCTTGCCCAGCTGCTGAAATCGGCCGTCACCAGCCTGCAATGTTTTCTTCCTGGTGCATCCTACAACGTGCTGATCCATCTTCCGACCGACGCACCGTCGATCGGATGGTCAGCGCCCTGGTGGATCGAATGGACTCCCCGCCTCTCCAAGATCGCCGGCTTTGAACTGGCGTCCCAGTGCGCGATCAATCCGATCTTCCCGGAAGTGGCGGCGGAAACCTGGAGAAAGCACTGGCCGCAGCCAGATAGAGGCTCGATGGGGATCGATTCGGCCGAGACCGAACCGCATTCACTGCAGGCTTCTTCCCAGGTAGCGTCGACTGCAGAGTCGCAATAAAACTTCACCCTCCCCTTGGGAGGGTCGCGAGGAACGAGCGGGGAGGGCCTTTTTTTTCAGCTCCATCCATCGCCTACCATTCTGCCCCAACGTTCGAATACTGCATTCCCCTCCCCGCTTCGTCGTTCCTCCTCAGCGCCCCTCCCTGAGGGAGGGTAAAAAAACGATCACACCTTTCCCCTTGGAAGGCGAGCTATCGATGACGCAAGGTGGGGGATTTCAACCACCCGGCTTCAGATGCTCAAAGCGATCGTACGATTGTTGCAGAGGGTGAGCCGATTGGTTGCCGTCGAGGTAGGCGGTGCAGTATTCGGCCAGTCGCTGTCCCAGTCGGCGGCAGGCTTCCATTTCTGGATCGCTGGTGGGGTCGCCGGCGACGATGGCGCCATAGTGAGCGGAAAACTTGCGGCCTGTGTAATCGGTCAGACCGAAGACTAAAAAGCCGTAATTGATCAAGATAGAGAAGAGAGTCATGCAGGCCCATTCTTGGCCGCCTCCCCAGGCGCCACCGGAGCTGAAGACGCAGCCGATCTTCCCATCGCGTTTGCCCCAGTTTTCAATCGGCTGCTGATCCCACCACTGCTTCATCTGCCAGCTGACGGTTCCATAATTGGTGGGTGATCCTAGCGCGATGCCGTCGCACCACTCCAGATCGGTCGGATCGGCTATTGAAATCTCCTTGAGCCGCACCTGAGTGCCTGGCTGCCTGGCAGCACCTTCGGCCACCAGTTCGGCCATCTTCTTGGTGTGACCCGTATTGGAATGGTAAAGGACCAGTACATTGGCCACAAAGCACCTCCGGAATCGAT
>JBJSWM010000935.1:0-4231 GCA_046085865.1 Pirellulaceae bacterium | reverse complement strand
GGGGATCGGCAACGCCGGCACCTCCTGTTGGAACGTCGCTTGGAAAGTACGGGGTGAACCTCGGGCAGTTTGTTTCTCAGTTCAACGACCGGACGAAGGAGTTCAAGGGAACCCCGATCCCGGTTGTGGTGACGGTTTATTCCGACCGCACTTTTGAGTTCATCACCAAGAGCCCCCCGGCCGCTTCCATGCTCAAAATGGCAGCGGGGATCGCTAAAGGCTCCGGTGTTCCCAACAAGACCAAAGTTGGGAAGGTAACGCGTGCCCAGATCGATGAAATCTGCAACAAGAAGATGGCCGACCTGAACGCCCGGGACCTGGAGCATGCTCGAAGCATGATCGAAGGAACGGCTCGCAGCATGGGCATTGAGGTGGAGGGTTAGTCAATGGTGAAAGCGACGAAGGCAATGCAGGCGATGGTTACCAAGGCGCCGGGCAAGACGCCACTGCCGCTGGCTCAAGCGGTTGAAGTGCTCAAGGGATTCAAGCCACGCAAGTTCGATCAGGCGGTCGAGATCCATATGAATTTGGGGATCGATCCAGCCCAAGCCGATCAATTGGTGCGCGGCAGCGTCGTACTGCCACACGGCATAGGCAAAGTGCAGAGGGTGGTTGTCTTCGCCAAGGGAGACTTGGCCAAGGCGGCGGAAGCGGCGGGCGCCGACGCGGTGGGAGCGGAGGATTTAGCCAAGCGAATTCGTGAAGGCTGGACCGACTTCGATGTCTGCATCGCGACTCCCGACATGATGGGCATGGTCGGACCGCTCGGTAAGGTGCTCGGTCCCCGAGGACTGATGCCTTCGCCGCGTGCCGGTACGGTGACAGCGGACGTCGATCGCGTCGTACGGGAATACAAAGCGGGGAAGGTGGAGTTCCGCAACGACAAGGGGGGAAACCTTCATGCTGTCGTCGGCAAACTCAGCTTCGACTCCGAAAAGTTAGTCGACAACATCAACACATTCCTACAGTTCGTGCAGTCGCTCAAGCCGCAAGCAGTGCGTGGCACGTACGTCAAGTCGATTGCCATTTGCGCCTCGATGACACCAAGTGTTCGAGTCATTGGATAAGGCACAGTTGCAAGAGCAGTACGAAGCGACAGAAGTAGCGGCGGGAGCCAGAGGGAATCATGAGCAAGTTTGTCAAGAACCTGGTCACCAGGGATATTCAGAAACGATTGGCCGGCGTGCAGGATGCGGTGGTGGCCAACGTGGTCGGGATGAATTCACTGGCTACGTTCAACATCCGAAAGGCGATGAGGGAGAAGGGATTGCAGATGATGGTAGTCAAGCAAAGCTTGGCTGCACGTGCAACGCGCGATTCCAACATCCACAAAGCCTTTGGATCTACCCCCGGTAGTGTTGCGGTGGTCTGGGGGGGCGAGGATTTCGTATCGCTCTGCAAGACGATCGTTCAATTCGATGGGAAGCCCGAGTATCCCAAGTTCGAGTTGAAGGGTGGGGTCATGGATGGAGAACCGCTGAACGCGGTTCAAGTGAAAGAAGTCAGCAAGTGGCCAAGTCGGCAGGAACAGATCTCGCTGCTTGTCGGCCAGATCCTTGGTCCAGGTGCGACGTTGTCGGGTCAATTGGTTGGTCCTGCCAGGAAGATTGCTGGACAGGTCAAAAAGATGGTGGAAGACCAGGAAGCTGGGTCTTGAGGAAATAACGGCGAGGCGAAGTTGCGGCCCCTGGCTTTTTGGTTGGGTGGGCGTGGATGAGCCTTGGTGGGTTGTCAGGGTTGGCCGGTTCGTTACTCGCCGGCGGTAAGTCAGTATCCTTTTTTGTCGGAGAGGTGAGGGGATTATGTCCGAAGCAGCGACCGCCTTCGCGGAAGATATCAAGAATTTGGGAGAGAAGATCGTTGGCTTGACGCTCAAGCAGGCCAAGGAACTGAGCGACTACCTGAAGGAAGTCCATGGCATCGAAGCCGCCTCTGGCGGCGGTGTCATGATGATGGCTCCCTCGGGTGACGGTGGCGGTGCTGCCGCCGCGGCACCAGAGCAGACCGAATTCAAGGTCGTTCTGACCTCTTTTGGCGACAAGAAGATGGAAGTCATCAAGGTTGTCAAGAACCTGACGGGCGCCCAGCTGATGGAAGCCAAGAAGTTGGTCGAATCGGCTCCTGCCACGATCAAGGAAGGGGTATCGAAGGAAGATGCCGAAAAGATCAAGAAGGAAATCACCGAAGCGGGCGGTACTGTCGAGCTGAAGTAGTAGGCTCGACCGAACTTTCGTCCCGTTTTGAGCAAGATCCACGCGATCGCGTCCTTTGGAATCCTAGGGGATACGTCGCCCTGGGGAGTCTCTTCATCGAAGACTTCCCCAGGGTGGCTTGGTTCTACCGGGGCCTGGGGATGGGATGGTGGAATTTTTGGTGATTTGGATGGTCGGATGGGTTGGCCAGTTTGTTCCGTTTGGTTAAACTACGGTACCGAAACTGGTCCATCCGGTTCGATTCTACCCTTCTACCTGTGTAGTGCGCGCCGCATGAATCGTTCCTCTCGAGTTCGCGCGCTTCGCCCCAATCACTGGGGTGATTTTCTTTTTGGATACTCTGCGGCAGAGGTGTCCAGGTCGGTTTGTCGGAGCGTCCGGCAATCGTTTTCCACGTCGCGGTAAGGAGCAACCCTCGCCCATGGCTACCCCTACTAAGCGTCGCATGCAACCCACTTCCGTTCGTCGTTTTGGTAAGGCGCAGGAACCATTTCCGATTCCTAACCTGACCACTTTGCAGACCGCCTCTTACGCCGCTTTCCTCCAGGAGGATCTTGCCTCCGACAAGCGGAAGGATCAGGGGCTTGAGTCGGTTTTTCGGGAAATCTTCCCGATCGAAAGTTACGACAAGAGCGTGACGCTGGAGTATTTGAAATACGAACTAGGCAAGCCACGCTACACCCCGGAAGAATGCCGACAACTGCGGCTCACCTACGGCAAACCGCTGAAGGTGACCCTGCGACTCAATCGCGAGCAACCGCTAGAGGAAGAAGTCTATTTGGGCGACATTCCAGTGATGATGGGTGGAGGCGAATTCATCATCAACGGTGCCGAGCGAGTGGTGGTCAGCCAGTTGCATCGATCCCCGGGGGTGGATTTCGTTCAGGAGAGCGAAGGGCCGTCGGAGCGAAGTGTCCCTAGCTGTCGGGTGATTCCCGAGCGAGGGAGTTGGGTGGAGGTCAACGTCACCAAAAAAGACAGCCTCTCGGTGCGTATCGACCAGAGCGGGAAGTTTTCGGTGGTGACTCTGCTGCGGGCGATGAGCTCCGAGCTGAGCACCAACACGCAGATCCTGAAGGCCTTCTACACCACCAAGGCAGAGAAGATTTCGGACGGGCGGAGCCTTCCGAAGATCGATGGGCGGATTGCTGCCGATGATGTGGTTTACCCGTCGGGAACTGAGCGAGCTGGGGAGATCATTGTCGAGTCGGGGCAGAAGATCACCAAGGAAATTGGTGAAGTCATCTGCTCCTCTGGGGTCAAAAGTGTTCTGGTGATGGACGCGCCTCGCGTTCAGTTCATCCTCAACTCGCTGGCGGAAGACAACACAAGCAGCCACGAAGAAGCTCTTTTGAGGATCTACCAGAGGCTGCGACCGGGCAATCCTCCACAGCTGGAGAAAGCTCGGACCCTATTCCATGAGAAATTCTTTGACGCCAATCGTTATCGCCTAGGTCGCGTCGGCCGCTTCCGGATCAATCGCAAGTTAGGGCTGGAAGTTCCGGACAACGAAATGGCGCTCCGAGCGGAAGACCTGATTGCGGCGATCAAGTACCTGATCGCACTCAACGAAGGGGACGATTCGGCGCAGTACGATGACATCGACCATTTGGGGAATCGTCGTCTGCGGACGATTGACGAACTGGCTTGCGAGGAACTGCGGAAGGGGTTTCTGAAGCTGCGTCGAACGGTTCAGGAGCGAATGAGTTTGAAGGAAGTTGACCAGATGACCCCCAGGTCGCTGGTCAATCCGAAGAGCGTCAGTGCAGCGATCGAGTATTTTTTTGGTCGAGGCGAGTTGTCGCAGGTGGTCGACCAGACCAACCCACTCTCGCAATTGACGCACGAACGGCGGTTGTCGGCACTGGGACCAGGGGGCCTGAATCGGAAGCGAGCTGGCTTCGAGGTGCGAGACGTTCATATTTCGCACTACGGAAGAATCTGCCCGATTGAAACCCCAGAAGGAACCAACATCGGTCTTATCAGCTCTCTGGCGATTTACGCTGGAGTCGATGAGT
>JBJSWM010000934.1:0-7959 GCA_046085865.1 Pirellulaceae bacterium | reverse complement strand
CTGGTAGTTCAGATCGACAGTGCCTCGGATCGTTTCGTCGAAGAAAGGAGTGAGATCTTCACCAGCCAGTTCGCTGCAGATCGACTCGAATTGCTTTTGGGTGTATCCCGTCTGGCGATGGCGCTGCCACAAAAGCTGCATGATATCGCGGAGCGACTTCTGGTCCTCAGTCGCGTGGCGCAGGTGGTGATCTAGGAGCAGGCCAACGAGAGAGCCTTTGACGTAGTAACTGATTCGCGCATTGCCTGCCTGTTCATCGGGCCGATAGAATTTGATCCAGGTGTCCCGCGAGGAATCGACAAGCGACTGGACCTTGCGTCCAGGAGACTGCTCGTATCCCTGCAGCGATTTTCCGAGTCGTTCGTAGTACTCTTGTTCGGTGCAAAGCCCTGCCTTGCGGACAAACCAGTCATCGACGTAGCTGGTGATCCCCTCGGCAACCCAAAGCTCGTCGATGTATTGCTCCTGGGTGTAGTCGTATTGCTGGAGTGCTTGGGGGCGGAGCCTTCTGACGTTCCAGGTATGGAAGAATTCGTGCGCCACGAGGCTCAGCCAATCGATGTACGATGCGCGTTTTTTCATCGTCCAGCGGCTGGCCATCAGCACGCAACTGTCGTCGTGTTCCAGTCCCCCTCCCGATTCGCTGGCGATGTTGAGAAACCAGTATTCCTCATAGGGGACATCGCCCCACCAAGCCTGTTCGACTTCGACGATTTTCTGGACGTCTCGGGCGGCTCGACGGTGGTCCCAATGGCCATCCCCCATGGCGGTGACCAGATGGTGGGTCTTGCCGCCGGCCTGGAAGGTCTGATGATCGAGCGTTCCTAGCAGGATGGGGCTGTCGACTAGGTGGTCAAAATCTCGGGCCGTGCGAGTCCATGGATCGTTGTCTGGATGAGGCAAGGCCGTGGCGATATCGCGCCAAGAGTTCGGTGGGACGATGCGGACCTGATGGGGTTGACCGGCCATTTCAGGAGCGGTCAGGAAGGTGGCGGCGCCGGTGAGAAAACCATAGTCGCGTTCGACCCAATTGGTGCGGACCCCCATCTCCCTGGCGTAGAGTCGATACTTGACTTGGATGGCCGATGCGCGATCGCATGCAATCGTCCAGCGATTCTTCGTTTTCTTTTCGATCGGTAGCGCCGAACCGTCGGCCGCATTGGTTGCCGCCAACTGCTCGATGTGCCTAGCGTACTCCCGGATCAGATAGCTGCCTGGGGTCCAGGTGGGCATCTCCACCGTCAGCTCCCTGCGGCCTTCGGTTGGAAAGGTCGCGGTGACGTCGATGGCATGGCGGTCGACATCCTGAAAAGTCAGTTCGTATCGGATCGCTGCAGGCATTTGCGCCACCACCACGGAAGAAAGAAGAGAGACAAATAGAGCGATCAGGAAGCAGGTCCCGATCGGAAGGATTCCAGAGTTTTTCGAATTCATCGTCAGGAAGACCCTCGATGCCAGGAAGGATTGCCGTAACGTTGCTGGATCCAGTGCGCCACGCGATCGGCAGGGGGCGGGTGTCCGGGTGTATCGGCCATCCAGACTTCGCGGATGCGATCCACCAGGGCATCCCTGCATACGGGGAGATTGGTGACGAATTGGTCGTGAGATCGCTGTTGACGGTAGTCGGGTTGCCTTGGTGGCGGAAGTAGGTAACGACTGATTCGGCTGAGGTCGAATCGATATAGGATCGTTCCATGATACAGCAGGTAGCGACGCCGGACGCGAAGGGAATTCCCAGAGAATTTTCGCTTGTTCCAAGTCAGATCGCTGCTGCCTTGAAGCGTGACGGGAAGTCCCAACTGCTCGAATGCAGAGATCATGCGCGATCCGACGTGGTGGTGGGCTTCGGAGATGGAGCGAAGGTGTGGGGAGTTGTCTAGCGAGAGGAAGAGGGAATACATCAGGCAGCCTGGTCCGGCGACAATCGAAAGGCCACCACTGCTGCGCCGCAGCACAGGAACTCGATCCGCATCGACTGCTTCCTGCTGTACCTCCAGTTCCCAGCGAGACGACCGCCCCAGGATGACACAGTACTCTGGAAGTTCCCAAATCCGAAGCATTTCGCCCGGATCCGCCTCCTGCTCTTCGGCCGCCTCCAGAAGCGACTCTTCCCATGCCAGTTGTTCGATGGCGGTCAGGCCATGGCGTTCCAGAAAGTGCATGAGGGATTCAGGCGTTTAGGGATGCGGGTTCAAGCAGCGCGGGTTGCAGGACGCGACGCCCGCGCAGGTGGCTCACGCCATCGACGATGCAGCCACCAGTATTGCTCCGGGGTCCGCAGGATGGCTTCGGCCAAGCGATCATTGTACCAGCCTGTCAGCTGTCTGACCCCTTCGCAACAAGTTCCTCCCACCATGGGATCGGCAATCCCTTCCAGACGCATTCGAAAATGAAGAGGTCGCAGCCGGATGTTGCTGAAGACCATCATGGGAGCCCCGGTGGAGAGGGTGAAGAGCGCCAGTGCCTTGTGGCAGCTGGCGGGCCGCCCAAGAAAGTCGACCCAGCATCCTTTGCTGCCTGCGTCCTGATCTGCCAGAAGACCCAGCGTGCCTCCCGCTCTCAAATGCCGCTCGATCAGAAAACTACTACCGTTCTTGGGGATAAGAAATTGCCCCCCTTGGGCGCGAAACTGCGAGACATAGCGATTGATATGGGGGTTATCCAGTGGCCGGGCGATGTTGGAGCTGGGAAGACCGAGCAGTCCAGAGAAAAACCCTGCCAGTTCGAAGTTGCCAAAATGCCCAGAGACGATGATTTTTGGTCGTTCATCGAGCATGAAGCGAAAGAGCTCCAAGCGGTCGTTGGTCGAAAAATGATCGCGCCAATTGGTGCGATGGATCTTGCGCCCCGCCAAAGCCGTTTCGCAGACGAACATCGCCAGATGCTCCCACATACGCCAACGCATCGCGGTGATCTGATGGGCAGACCAATCGGGATAGACTGCCCTCAGGTTGGTTTCGATCAACTGTCTGCGGAAGGGAACCATCTGGGTCGCGAATGACGCGAAAAGCCCCGACAGCCTCTCGACGCGATCGGTCGGTAGCATTTGAATCATGCTGACTGCCAGACGGAACAGAAGATAAAAGCCCAGATCACTCAGCCGCCCAAGGAGCCTCGGTCTGTTCCCTGTCGATCGCTCATCCGACGACGATTCGGCTTCCAGTTCCATGCCCACCCTCCTTGACTGCCTCGCGGGGAATGCAACCCGGGGAATGCCACCATCCCGGTCACCATGGTCGATCCATCGAAAGAGTGCTTCCTTGCCGGCGATAGCCTAGCAGACGGCTGATGAGGGTCCAATGGCAGTAATGCTTGCAATGCAGAGCAGGAATGCGAGCGATTACAAGTTGCAGCGGTTCTAGGAAAAATGGCCGCAATCTTCATCACTCAGTCTTTCGCCCGGCTTCGAAATAGGCTGCCGGAATCAATATTCTAAAGTTCGTTAGAATGATATTGAATCCAAGAGGGGCGAACGATACCGGGGCGGCAGGAATCGACTAGGTGGAGGCGACGGGGGGGAAGCATTAAGAGTTGAGCAGGCGTCGGGCGTTGGTCGACAGCCATAGCTGGTGCTGATCCGGGGTGCCGATTTGGTGTTCCAGCAGCACTTGATGCATGGCAGGCAGGGTGGCGGCAGACCCGACGAAATGGAGCCCATTTGGGCTGCGAGCCGCACCGTCCTGGCCAACCAGGACGGTTTGACCTGCCAACTGGTAGGTACCTGGGCCAAGCCCTGCGGCGGCCACGGCGTCGCTGACCAGGATGGCCCGCTGGCTGGGGATTAGGTCCAGAAGGGTCTTCAGCAAGAAGGGTGGCAAGTGGTGGCCGTCGGCGATCAAGGTGATGAAGAGCTGGTCTCGCAGTCCCAGAACGCGCCAGAGGATGTTGTCATGGCGTGGCATTTGGGGGGGCGTGGCGTTGCCCAGATGGGTAAATCCTCGCAAGCCCTGATCGATGGCTTGCTGCAACTGGAGAAAACTTGCGTTGGTGTGTCCCGCAAAAACGATCACACCGCGATCCGAAAGAAACCTAGTGACCACGCCTCCCGGGTCTCTTTCGGGAGCCAGGGTCATCAGGTGGAGCATACCTTGGCCAGCTTCCAGCAACCGCCTTGCGATCGCTTGGCTGGCCTCGCAAGCCGCCTCGGGTGGGTGGGCTCCGATATACCCTGGCTCGGCGGACAGAAAGGGTCCTTCCAGATGGATTCCGGCGATCATCTTAGCGGCCAAAGCGTCTTGCTCTTTCGCCTTCACCAGCCGCTCCATCAATCGCTCCAAACGGTCGACTGGGGCCGTGATCAGCGTCGGCAAGAATCGTTCGACCCCGATCGCTTGCAGCTTGCTGCAAAGCTCCACCACCTGTTGGGCCTCCAGGTCGGGATCGTTCAGGTCGATGCCGAAGGCACCATTGAGTTGCAGATCGATGTAGGGCAGTTTCATGACCATTGCCTCTCCCTGGGGCCACCATCGCGATGTCGGGAGCATGGAATTCGAACCATCGCAACGGGGATCTCTAATCGCCTGGTAATTGGATCGCCGAGACGCGCAGGCGTGCATCGAGCAGCTCACTGCTGCCGCGATCCAGATAGAGATGGACGTTTGGGTGCTGCTGGAGGATGGAGGCAGGGCAATCGGCGGTGATGGGGCCTTCCAGAGCGTTGTGGACCGCGTCTGCCTTACGTCGGTCGGGGACCGAGCAAATCAGTTCCTTGCTTTGGAGGATCTGGTGGATTGTCATGCTGATCGCATGGGTCGGTACTTGGTCCAGGGAATCGAACCAACCTTCTCCGACTTGCTGCCGCCGACATGGCTCGTCAAGTTCCACGCGGTGATATGAGGCGCGCGTCTGAAAGTCAGCGGGGGGATCGTTGAATGCGAGGTGACCGTTTTCCCCGATACCGATCAGCGCCACATCGATCGGCCGCTCCCCAATCCGCTCGGATGCCTCCCGGCAGACTGTTTCGGGATCGCGCATCCCATCCAGATAAAAGAAGGATCGAATAGGAACCCGATCGACCAACCGCTGTTTCAGGTACCCGCAGAACGAAGCGGGATGGCTGGCTGGTAGCCCAATGTATTCATCTAAATGGAAGCCATCGATGCGCGACCAGTCGAGTTGTGGGTCGCTGGTCAGAGCCTTCAGCACCTCAAACTGACTGGATCCGGTCGCCACAACCAGCCTTGCCGAACCATTCTCGGCGAGACATTTTCGGAGAATGGCGGCCGCTTGGTCTGCTGCCGCCTTTCCCATACCCTGACGGTCTGGAGCGATGGTGATCTTCATGATGGGCTGATCCTTTGAGCTGCCATGCCGATAGGGCTTTTTGCTTCGAACTTGGCAATCACCCCGAAGCCACCGCAGTATGGTAGCGTTTTTCTCTGAAACACGCGACCTCTCCGCTGGTTGGATCGCGACCCCACAGGGAACCGATACAATGAAAGAACTGAAGGCATTGGACACCGTAAGATCGATTGGTTTTTTGGCGACCGGGTCCTAGCGGTCGATAAGATCCTGCCGGGGTTCGAATCGCTGGGGCACAGGCTGCTTGGTCGTGGGCTGCTGGGGCATGGGCACATGAATCATCATGCAGGTCGACCAACGAGTGAACCGTCACAGAGAACGTGGGGAGGCAGTGATTGATGGAAAGGCAAAAGCCACAAAGCCGACCGTCCCTCCACTTTGCCTGGGGAGTTTGGTTGCCGAAGCGACCGGAGTGGAGGTGCGTTGCCGTCCTTTGGTTTCTTTTGCTGCCGCAGGAATGGTTGGTCGGGCAGGAATCTGAAAAAGGCCAGCAGGCGATCGACGTTTCTGGCTGGATCGACGATCTAGCCTCCGATTCCTTTCAGACGCGGCAGGAGGCAAGCGATCGGTTGGCGGCATCCGGGGAGCAGGTGCTGGAGCCGATGCGGGAGCGGCTGAAGGCGACACAGGATGTCGAGCAGAGGGCGAGGCTACAGGCTTTGGTGCGTCGCGTCGAGGACGAGGTGCTGGGAGACAGGATGGATGCCTTCATTCGCGATCCCGACCCCGATCAGGATCATGGTTTGAAAGCTTGGCCCTCGTTTCGTGCGTTGATGGGTTCCAACCGACTCGCCAAACAGATCCTCGTCGAGATCTATCGACAGCAGCCGAAACTGGCCGATGCGACTTTGGAAGGGCAGGAGTCGTTGGAGCGGGAAGTGAAGGTGGCGACTGAGAGGATGAGGCAGACGTGGCTCAGCGGGGAGAATGTCGAACTGGGAGATGGCTTGGCGATGCTATTTGCCGGGGCGGTGACACAGCGGCCACTTGGGCCGGAAATTGAGTCGCTGACGATGCGTTGCGTGCAGACGGTGCCGCTTGCCGCCAAAATCGATCAGCGACAGTGGGCCAAGCCGATGAAGAATCTTTTGGCCGCATGGGTCGATCGACTCAGCCCTCAGTCGGCAGGAAATGGAATGATGTTGGTGCTGACCCGCAACATCCAAGCAGGTGAAGATGCGGCTCGTCGCATTCTCTCGGGGAAGGTCAACGACCCCTACGACTTTCGTATCGCCTGCATGATTCTTGCCAAGTACGGCACAGTCGATGACCTAGCACTCATGGACAAGTGGTTGGATGACACAACGCTCTATCAGGAGTACGTGGCGCTCAGGGCGCCCTTTGATCCGAAGGCCCAGCCGAATCCTCAATCGCCACCAGGTGGCAATATGCCGATCGAGCGAGTGGAGTGCCGCTGCGAGTATCGGGACATCGCTTTGGCAGCTAGCCTAGTGATCGCCAAAGTACCTCTTCGGGATTTCCACCCGATGCTGGCTCCCGATAGCCGATGGGTCATCCAGGAAGATTCGATGGGATTCCCAATCGCCAATCCTCAGTTGCGCCAGGAAATGATCGATCGATGGAGAGTCTACCGGAAGGAAGGGAAGTGAATCGGGCCTGATCGGCGCGAACCTTTGGGAGAGCCGATGCGTCTTGGAGGGCATGAGCAAAAGACGCGACAAAAGAATTGGTTCGGGATCGAACTGGCAGTTCGACGATGGCACCTTGACCCAGCGGTGGCAAGCAGTGCGCGAGGAGTTGAGAGAACGGGATGCCGTCGATCGGCCACTACCGATCGATTCGATTCCGCAGCTCGGGGAGATCTCTGGCGAAGGGAATGAAGTGCTCGAGTGCATCAACTCGCCGCCTCCCCATCCAGCTCCCAGTCGGTTGTCTGTCCGAGTGATCCATCGATCATCAGCACCGATTCGCCGGAAGTCGGATCGCAAAGCGATGCAGCTTTGTCGGCAGGTGCGGCGAGCGGTAGAGCATGCGTTGGGAAGTCGACCACTGATCGACCAACTACCGGATTGTCTTGTGGTGGCTGTCCTTCCAGCACCTCACACTGCCCAGTTGCTGATTCAGGTGGCGGCACCTTCGCGGGTGGCGCTGGACCAGGCGGGGGAGATGCTGGCGATTCTGCGCGCCGCCAATGGAGCGATACGTTCCGAGGTGGCAAGGTCGATTCACCGTCGAAAAACCCCATCGCTACTCTTTCAAATCGTGCCGTGGTCTTCTGCTGAACCGAAGACTTCTTAGCGGCCTGTCTAGGGTTTATGAGGGCGGCGTTCCAAGACAGCGATGGAATCGGCCTCTTCTGGTCTGCCGCCAGCCAAGGGAGAACCTTTTCCTTGGCTGCTAGGCGGGAGATTTTTTTCCAGAGCTAGTCCTATCGATGGGTTAGGGAAGCCGGTGGGGCTCACGCGAAGACGCCAAGACGCGGAGAAAGTGAAGACGCAGATCTTTCCGTCAGCAGAGGACGATCGTTTCCACACGCGATCTGCCCAGTCGATTCGAATGCCAACCAGGGTGCGCCCCAAAAAAGATCAAGTCGACCTGAGGCCCCAGGATGAATGGAAATGATCGATCGGCGGGGCATTGTTACGCGGCTTTGCGTGGGTCGAGCGGAGAAGTGAAAGACGGCGCGCTGAAGTCAGG
>JBJSWM010000933.1:0-2827 GCA_046085865.1 Pirellulaceae bacterium | reverse complement strand
CGGGAAGGCTCTCCGGCCTCGCACTCCGGAAGATCGCGGGATCTCAAGACGGTCAACATTTCGAGGACCTGATGGTGTTCGGGTGAGCACCAGTACTCTTTTCTCTCTTCCGGCGTGACGAAAAGCTTGGAGACCAAGCCGCCACGAGCCATCGTTGCGCGGAAGAAGGCAACCCAACTGGGTGCCAGGCCAAACAGTTCCGTCGCGCAATCCACAATCTGCTTGCGACGCAGTGCGACTGGAACCCCAAGAATCAATTTCTGGTTCAGTTCCTCAACAACCGCTTCAAAGGCTCGAAGATCGTCTGCCATCTTCTCGCTAGCACTCCTGGCCATCCCCGAAGCTGCGGTTGTCCCCTCTGACCCAAGCACCACCTGCAATTTTCCTTCTTCCTGCATCTCCCACTCCTTTGCTCTTGCTGGCCACAAGCTCCTTCACCGACTCGCCTCACTCGGCAACCTGTCGGCTAACCACCACTCCGGTGGTTGAACGTGCCCATCCTGCAAATGCAGGCAATAGGATGTGCCGTAAACGCTTGCATTTCAAAGACTTAGGAGGATTCCTTATTTCGTGCGGCGAAACTGCGCATACATGCCCAGATTTTGTGCAGACCTTGGGTTGCATAAAAACTGCGCAGTCGCATCTGTTGCGAAAACTAAGTGTCCATTGAGTGTTTTTCTTAGGACTTTAGCGAAATGGTTCATTGTTGCAAGAAAACCATCGAGTTCTGGATCCATGGTGATGTCGGTGCGGATTTCTATTTGCTTGGCTACTGTTCTCTTGGTTCGGCGGCCCGAGGGAGGCTGCCGTAGGGAGCGGGCAACGAATGCTGGCATCAGGCAAGAAGGGAATCCGACATTCCTTGTGGATACCAATCGATTCGACTTGAAAAGTTTGCCTCGAAAGGTGGGTGGCACCGATCTCAAAAGGTGGGTGGCACCGATCTCAAAAGGTGGGTGGCACGAATGGCACTGTGCGCGTTGTTTTTTCGCGCAAGTTCTCTAGCGGCTGGAAGGGAAATTTTTTAAATTTCCCCCATCCTTGGTAGCCTGTCTGGATTTTTTTGCCTTGCCTTGGCTAGTCTTGGGGAGCCTTCCTTGGTGCGATCCCGCAGTGAAAACCAAGGAAGGCTTTTCTATGCGCGGAATACCAAATCGCCCGTTCCACCGCACCATGTCTTTCCGAGACGCTTTGCAAAGCATCTTGCTCGATCCAGGTCTCAGCTTTGCGTCCCTCTTGGATGAAGAAACGATCCGAAAGGTCTTTTCTAGGCATCACGCCCTGTTCGGTGGCGTCTTCCAGACTGCCATCGTCCTCTGGGCATTTCTCAGTCAATGCCTGCGAGATGGCAAGGAGGCATCCTGCCAATCGGCCGTCGCTCGCATTTCCGCGTTCCTGACCCAATCGGGACGTCGTATCCCTTCTCCCAATACAGGTAATTTCTGCAGGTCCAGGGGCAAGCTGTGTCCCTTGGCTATTCAAGCACTAAGCCAGCAGGTGGCAATGCACGCGGAGGCAAAAGCCGATTCGCGCTGGAAGTGGTGCGGACGACGTGTTTTTCTGGTCGATGGGCTCACCTTTCGAATGACCGATACGCCCGCCAATCAGCAGGCTTACCCTCAACACACCACGCAAAAAGAAGGAGTCGGCGATCCCATCGCAAGAGTCGTCGCGCTGATCTGTCTTGCGACTGGAGTCGTTCTGGACGCTGTCATCGGACCTCACAAGGGGAAGCAGACTGGAGAGTTAGCGCTCTTCCGACAACTGATCGACCAACTGCAAGAGGGGGATGTTGTCGTTGCCGACCGACAGTACTGCAGTTATTGGCTGATCTGGCTCTTGATGAACAAGGGAGTCGATGTCTGCTTTCGAAAACACCAAGCTCGCAAATTTGACTTATCCAAAGGCGAACGCCTTGGCGACCGGGACCAGATCGTGATCTGGTCCCGCCCTTCCAGGCCAAGTTGGATGAGCCACGAAGAGTACGCCCAACTTCCCAAGCAGTTGAGGCTTCGAGAGACGTACTATGTGCTGACCAAGCCAGGGAGAAAGCAACAGCCTTTTGTGATTGTCACCAGCATGATTGGGGAGGAAAAGTCAGAGAGAGTTTCAAAGGAGCAGATCGCCAGTCTGTATGGATATCGCTGGAATGTGGAACTGGATATCCGCAACATCAAGTCGACGCTGAATCTAGGTGTTTTGCGTTGCAAAACACCTGAGATGGTAAGGCGGGAATTCTGGGTGACCATGCTGGCTTACAACCTGATCCGATCGACGATAGCACTGGCAGCCATTGCCCAGGATTGCCAACCGCGACAGGTGAGCTTTACCAGCGCCTGTCAGTATGTTCTGGCGGCCTGTAGTCTGTGGAGGGAGGCAATGAGCCGACTGGAGAGACAGGTTCATTGTGAACAGTTTCTTCAAGCGATTGCCTGTTGCAAGGTTGGCAACCGCCCGGGGCGCCTAGAACCCCGAGTCATCAAACGACGCCGCGACCGCTATAGCCTGATGACCGAGCCACGAACAGTCCTTCGAATGAGGCTCGCAAACAATGACAACTCATTCGAATGAATAGACTTGCGTCACCTGCACAGTGCCATTCGTGGGTGGCACCGATTGGAAAGGTGGGTGGCACCGATTGGAAAGGTGGGTGGCACCATTTCCTTTTCCGATGGGGGCCGTGCAAGTCTTGGTGCGGACGGAAGATCCAGGGACAGGCTTGGTCCAGCAGATGTCGGTGGTTCAAGACTTTGTGACACAGTGACGATCGCTTGCCGAGCTGGGGTGGACAGAGGTGTCGCCTTCAGCAAACTTTGATCGCCCGGGT
>JBJSWM010000932.1:0-2385 GCA_046085865.1 Pirellulaceae bacterium | reverse complement strand
CCAGCGATCTGACCGCCTTCATGTACCTGGGACATCTCGTGGAACTCGGGCCGACCGCTCGCGTGTTCACCAAGCCGCTGCTGGCGGAAACCGAAGCCTACATCACCGGCCGCTTTGGCTGACCCCTAACTCACCGCCAATCGTCCTCTTCTGACCAGTTGGGGCGTTTTACTGCCGAAAAAATCGGGAAGATCTCGACCCTCTACTTGCCAACGCAGATAAGCTATGGCATGATGCGAAAAATCATCGATCGATAGGCCAACGCATGGGCCAATGTTCGGTTGGTGATTCATCCTCTCCAAAAGCATCTCTGTTTTTCCGGCATGAGAAACTCTGCGGATTTGGTGAGGATATTCTATGAAATCTGTTCGTTATTTTGTACCCGCGGCGTGGTCTTTGCACGCTGCTATTGTCTTTTTCGGGCTGCTCTGCATCCCCGACATGCTGCAATCGACGTTCGCTCAGGACGCTGCAGTTCTTGAGAGTGGTGCACCCCCGGTGTCCATTGAAGCCTTGGAGGCTAGGCTCAAGGGCCTTGAAGCCTACCTAGGCAACGTCGCTCCCGTAGAAAATACCCCATCTGCGGGTATACCCGGTCCGGGGCATAACGCTTGGTTGATGACCAGTGCTGCCCTCGTTTTGTTCATGACGCTGCCGGGGTTGGCCCTCTTTTACGGCGGTCTGGTTCGGAAGAAAAATGTTCTCTCGGTGATCGCGCAATGCTTCGGCTGCGCAGGTCTGGTCACCATCCTATGGGTGACTTTCGGCTACTCAATGGTTTTCGGTGAAGGCGGCTCTCCGTTCCTTGGCAGCACCAAGCACTTGATGCTGCAAGGGGTAGGGGCGGCTCCCGATACCAATTACTGTGCTTGGGTTTCCGAGAACGTTTTCGCGATGTTCCAGATGATGTTCGCGATCATCACCCCTGCCCTGATCGTAGGTGCCATCGCCGAACGGATGAAGTATTCGGCTCTGATGCTGTTCATCCTGGCCTGGATGATCATCGTCTACATTCCGCTGGCCCACATGGTTTGGGGGGTGGATGGTTGGATGAATGGAGTCTGGAACGGAAAGGCCGCGATCAAGTCGATCGACTTTGCCGGTGGCACAGTGGTTCACATGAGCTCTGGCTGGAGCGCTTTGGTTCTCTGCTTGCTCCTAGGACCTCGCAAAGGCTTTGGAAAGACCCCCATGCCTCCGCACAGCATGGTGCTTTGCGCGATTGGGACGGGTATGCTTTGGGTGGGGTGGTATGGCTTCAACGCCGGCTCTGCCCTGGCCGCCGATGGTGTTGCCTCCAGCGCCTTCACCACAACCACTGTCGCGGCAGCCGTCGCCAGCTTTGTCTGGCCGTTGATCGAGTACATCCGCAATGGTCGCCCCTCGATCCTCGGTTTCTGTTCGGGTGCCGTCGCTGGCTTGGTGGTCATTACCCCCGCCTGCGGTTTTGTCACCGTTCCGGCAGCGATGGTCATGGGAGTGCTTGCAGGGATTGTCCCCTACATCTTCTGCACCTCAGTCAAACGAGCTTTCCGATACGACGACGCCTTGGATACTTTTGGTGTCCACGCCGTGGGGGGAACGCTGGGGGCATTGCTGACGGGGATCTTCGCGACCGCCTCGGTGAATGCGAACCTCACCGGTGCTTATGCCGTTGAGAATGGACTCGATAAGATTTTGGCTGCCGGCACGCTTTGGCTAGAGCAGCTCAAGGCAATGGGAGTTACCATTGTCTTGTCGGTGGTGGCGACGCTGGTGATCGCGAAAATCATCGATGCGGTCATTGGGCTGCGACCATCGCCCGATACCGAAGATATCGGCTTGGATCTGGTCGAACACGGCGAAGCAGGCTACGAAGGCTAAAGGAGATTAACACTATGAAAAAAATCGAAGCGGTGATCCGCCACTTTAAATTGGAAGATGTAAAAAACGCCCTGACCGAAAAGGGCATCGCGGGAATGACGGTGACTGAAGTTCGAGGATTTGGGCGGCAGAAAGGCCACACCGAAATCTATCGAGGTTCAGAATACGCCATCGATTTCGTCCCGAAGGTCAAGCTGGAGGTGGTCTGCGTCGACCAGGATGTCGACACGGTAGTCGGCACCATCATCGATGCCGCCCACACCGGTCAGATTGGGGACGGAAAGATCTTCGTCAGCGATATCGATTCGGTCATCCGAATCCGGACCGGTGAAAAGGATTCCTCTGCGATCTGATCCAGAGTCCGCAGTTGCAAGGCATGACCCCAAAAAAACGCTCCGATCGGCTGGACCGGTCGGAGCGTTCTTTTTTGGACTTCATTTCTGCGTTGTGGCATATGGATATAGCAGACTCAACCGGAAATTCTGTGGATCCAAGGCCTCCCTCGAATCCACAACCTTGCCA
>JBJSWM010000931.1:0-3623 GCA_046085865.1 Pirellulaceae bacterium | reverse complement strand
TATCTGTGGCCCTCCTGGCCTAAGGATCTGGCCAGTTGGTGGAAGGAATGGAACCATCCTGCGAAGGTGGAGGACAGCCAGCAACAGGAGCCCCAGGCATCGGATGGGACGACGCCGGCTCCCTCCCGGGGCCGTCGACGTTCCATCCGATGCGTGGGGGTCCTGTTGCTGGCTGTCCTCCACCTTCGCAGGGTGGTTCCATTCCTTCCACCAACTGGCCAGATCTATAGGCCAGGAGGGCCACAGATAGCCACCTGCAGCCAACAGCGACAGCAGCACAATCACCGCAACGCCAAGGCGCGGATAGTCGATGAAGGAGGCAAAAAAACGTGAGATCCTACCGCTACGGGATGCCACGATCACTCACTTCCACCCATCCAGAGAGCGGCTGGCTTCCAGCAGTTCCTCGCGCGTCACTCGTCAGTCGTTGTCGCGGTCGATGATTCGGAACGAATAGTCCTGCACGATGCGAGTTGCTTCATCAAAATGAACTACCCCATCGCCATTTCCGTCGAATCGCTGGAGAAACTCATCGGCATACTGGTCGGCATCGATCTTTGGCGATCTTGGTGTGCTGGCTGCTGTGGCCTGCGGGCTGCCCCCCGCCTGCCGCCATCCTCGCCGGCTCTCCCCGTCGGCCGTGCGAGGAACGGAAACTTCGAAGAATGCGACCGCCATTTCCTCCCAGGTTTGATCTCCCCACATCACCACTTGGCCAGCGTCCGGGTTGGCTGGGTTGTCGCGGGAATTATCGAAGATCGCCACGAACTCAATGCCTTCTACCTGATCGAGATCGATCGGTTCTTCAAACTGATAGGTATGCTGCCAGTTGAAGTCATAGCGGGGCACATCCAGCAGGGTCTTCTGCTGGTTGGAGTGGCGCGCGGTCAGCCGGAAGGATTTGCCACGAAGGTGCATGTGAGGAATCGCTGCCAGCAGTCTGCCTCCCTCTGGCAGAAAATCGATCTGGGCGCGCACGGGATGATCGGACTGGCCGGCGGGGATCTCAAAATCCTGATCGATCGCGATCAGGGTGATGACTTCGTGAGTGATCTGCTGCGGATCGGCGAAACAAAGCCCTAGCTGGGATCGATCGGTCTGGGGAGTTCCGTTGGGGGTGTAATGCATCTGGAAGACAAGTTTTGAACCTGCGGGGACGCGTCGCGCCTGACCGCTTGGGAATGCCGTCGACCTCTGCCCAGGAACGTAGGCGGTCAACCATCCAATTCCCGACATCGGGGTGCCGTCAGGGGGGCGGATGAAAACGATCGCATGATGGACAACGGAAGGATTCCCTGGGATGATTTCCGCGCTGGAGATCCAGACATCTTTTTCAAATCCGGGGTCGACGACAAAGTACTGATAGTCGACTGTCCCTTTGGCCGGAATGGCATAAGGCTGCTCGGCCATCGCGATGACTTTCTCAGGAACGGTCGGCATGCGCCAGCCGTGGTCAGCAAACTGAGGCCATGCAGGGATCTCTGCCGGGTCTCCATAGGGCGTCCCCGCCTCGACCCACTGTTTCAGAAGATCGAGCGACTGGCGAGGGAAGTGCCGTTCATTCTTAAGAGGTTCGTTTCCGGAGGCTGCATGCCATGGGGGCATTCTTCCCAGCTCCACCGTCTCCACCATCATTTCCGCCCATCCCCGGACCTCTTCATAATCGTTCATGCTGAACGGACCGATCTCTCCCGGGCGATGGCATTCCACGCAATGTTCGATCAGAATCGGAGCGATCGTTCGGCAGAAGGTGACAGACGACTGCAGATCGACCCCTTTCCTGTAACTGATCAGGCATCCCTGCGATTCCGTACTCCCCCGTGCGACCTCTTTTCCCGAAAGCAATTGGTCGATCGCATCTGAGAGGTCGTTGGTGGTGGGCTGGCTGCGCTGGATTCCTGGGGCGTACTGGTCATCGATGCGCCCCTGGTAGTGCACCTTTCCCTCGCCATCGACAAGGACCACTTCGCTGGTTCTCTTGACCGAAAAATGCTTGGCGATTCGCTGGTCCCAGTCTTTGATCGCGGCAAAGCCTAGCTTCTGCTGACCGACATAGTCGGCGATATCCGACTCCGAATCCTGCAGGTTACTGAACACCGCCACGAAGCCAACGCCGCGAGGATGGTAGAGTTGCTGCAGCGTCTGCAGTTTGGAACCATACAGCTTGGCCAGCGGGCACTCGCTGCCCAGAAACGCCAACACCCGGAATCGTGGCGGCTGGCTAGCCTCTTTTGGATTCTCTCCTGTCGGGACACTCCGTTCCAACGCCTCCATCGCGCTAGCGATTTCCTTCCATGCCGATCGATCTTCCCCGTCGGCAGGAGGTGTCCCGAGCCAAGTGATCAGCAGCAGACAGAGCAACCATGTTTTGGGTCGCCAGAGAGACGTGAGGTTCGATCGGATGCATCGCATCATGCTGCAACACCTTGCGGGGGAGATTCCGAAACTTCGTTCGCCAGCGAAGTCTGCCGGATGGTTCGTGGGAGCGTTCGGATCCATCATCCGGTGCTATTGTGGTAGATCTTCTTCGTGGAACCAGCCCCGTTCTTGGCGAATTCACTGGACGAAGGCCACCCCGGTACCTTTCGATACCGTAGGGAACACGCTATCGGATCGGATCGTCGCGCGATCAGGGGGCTGGAACCTCTGAGCCTTTCTCATCAACCACGCGTTGCAGCGATTCGCGGAACTGCTTCAGGAACGTCGGTCCGCCCCCAACGAAGAGGTACTGCACAACTCCCTGCCGGTCGATCACCACCGTCTGAGGGATGGCGCTGGCTTGGTAGTTGCGGGCGGCCACGCCATCCAGATCCAACGCGACTCGGGTCTTCAATTTCAGCCGTTCCATGGCGGCTTGCGCCCGATCGGCTGGTTCCTCCAAGTTGACCGCCACCAGTTCCACTTGGTCCGCTGGAAACTCCGCGATGATTTCGTCGACCTGAGGCATCGTCTTCATGCAGGGCCCGCACCAACTGGCCCAGAAGTCGAGCACCACCACCTTGCCGCGCAGCTTGTCTAGCTGAAAGGTTTCCCCGTCGAGCGTATCCAGCTGGATCGGTGGCGCTGGGCGGCCGATCAACGCCGAACCCTTGCCTGGTTCACGGCCATCGGATGAGTCTCCATCGGCTTCGGCGGTGCGGGGAGGAGGCGCGAGGGAAAGTTTCCAAGGGTTTTCCATCAGGTCCTTGGCGACCAGATCGACGTCGTTTCCGATCAGCAGCAGTTCGACCGAGGCAAGAGAAACCTCGCAAGCACCCAGCCAGGGGCTGGTGCCTGAGAGCGTCCCATCGCTGACACCACCGGCGTCCATGGTCAATCGCCAGCCTGATCGTTCGACTGCATGAACGCGAGGCCGGTCTTGTGAGCTAGAGGGGGGGGTAGGCTGAGTCTTCTTGGTTGCATCTTCCATCCAGGGTCGATCGTGCAGCCAGACGATCTGCGCGATCTTTTCTATCGCGATTCTCACCGCTTCGCCGCGCATCTACCCTCTGGAGCGCGCAGCCCACGCGGGTTTCCATAGAGGCAGAGATCATGCACGACGCTTGCGTCCCACGGTAGGTCGAGAGTGCGCCGTGCGAGGGTGATCTGGGCGAAGCGGGATGTTGCTCGCATCAATGATATCC
>JBJSWM010000930.1:0-651 GCA_046085865.1 Pirellulaceae bacterium | reverse complement strand
CCAGGTTGCGAAAGGCTCGAGCACTGGATGAGTGCACAGCCTGAACTTCCCCGCCACTCATTTCGATTCCGATTGTTCCTTCGTCTGCACCCCGCCCACCTTCAGTGAATCCATCGCTTTCTGGAACGTCTTTTGGTTGCTCGGGAAATCCTTTGCTGGGCAGGTCAGTAGCAGGACGACGATATCTTTCTCACGGGGGATGGCGACCCATTGCTGCGTGGTGGGAGTGGCTCCTTTGCCGTCGATCGCGCCGCCGGTTCCTGCACCTTCCACTACCATCCACATCGCCTGCTTGCCTGCAACCGCTTTGACATCCTTCTCCTTCACAATAGCTTTCAGATTCTTCTCCATCGACGTGGCGCTCCGATCCACCATCCAACGCGGGTCGACCGCTTGATCGGGTAGCTGGACGAAGAGAGTGATGGAGGCATTTTCAGCGCCGGAGTAGGCTTTCCGAAGCGTACCTGGGACAGCGAAGTTTTTCGGATCCGCAGGTTTCCAGGGATCGGGGATCGAGATGGAGAAGTCGTATTTGGAATCATCGAAGCGAGTGGGATCGTCTTGCGCTCCAGCGTCTGACGGCAGCGTTATGATCAACCCGCACAGCAACATTCCCACCGCACGGAACCATCCCCAATTGGGCGCCATCAT
>JBJSWM010000929.1:0-1230 GCA_046085865.1 Pirellulaceae bacterium | reverse complement strand
GGCAGATGCATCGCCAGCGCGGAAGGGGTTTTCTTGGAGGCCAAGGGAGCGAGGTGGAGGTGCAGCGGCAGTGCTGGGCGAGTTGGGTAGAGCGATGGAAGCATCTGTTGTCCGAAGTGCCATCGGCGCGGTAGCGCCAGGCAGTGCCATCAACCCCGAATCAGGTCCTGCGGCCGATTCGGATTTGTCAGAGGAAGTGGAAGGACTGGAAGGGGACTCGGACATCGGGATTGGCGCGAGCACCGAACCTTCATCCAGTGCGGTTGAATGGCGATCGTTGGTATTGACCCTTACCATTTCAGCGGGTCGTGTGGGACTGGCGATTGGAATGTTGTTCTGGATAGCTACGGGATCGGGCTGGGTCGCTGCACGGGATGGGACCGGGCGTCGCGGTACGCTGGGCCAAGCGGCCTCAGATAAGGGCCGATCCAGGTTGAGGAACGACTCCCCATTGGCTGACGACTCCAGACGATCCTGCTTGGGATTCGAAGTTGGTGTTGGTGCGGGTGTGTTTACCACGGACTCCCGCTTCCCCTGCCCGACTGCATCGGTGGGATCCGACGGCGGCTCGGTCAAGGACAGCCGAGGCGACGGAACTTCGTCGACGCCGACTGGCTTTCCTGAAGCCCGGCGGCTGGAGGACTTGGGCGAAAGCGATGTCACCGGTCGAGATTCGATACGAGGCTCTCGGTCGAGAACGCCGGCGGTGTTGGAGCGTGGGGAGGCACTTGGGTCTTCGCTGGAATTGTTCCATGTGGCGTCCAGATGGGGCGCCGGCGCTGCGGTTGACTCGAGTTCTACCTGGGGAGGCGCAGGCAGGTCGGCGATCGGAGGATCGCCCGGCGGTTTCGGTAATGAAGGCAGTTCCTGCATCGCCGCCGGAGGACCAGAAAACGGCTCCAACGGCACTCGGCGTCGAGGAGTTCCCTTCCTCGCAGACTCCTCGGCTCGCATCTGCTTGGAGTCCTCGCCACCAAACCACTTGTCGGTGGCCGAGCGAAACTGTTGAAAAAATCCCCCCTTTGCCTTCTGGGGAGAAACCGCTGCGGAAGGGGGCATGCCACCTCGCGGAGCGACCTGGGCAGCCCGGGAATTGGCAGACCGTTCGCCCTGGAATCCAAGTGCAGAGGAGCCACTTGCAAAGCACAAAAGGATGCTCACGACGGTCAGGATGCTCCGACCTGTAACGTCCGCCATCGCTGGGCTCCTGCGAGGGAAGAGGCGGTTGGT
>JBJSWM010000928.1:0-3349 GCA_046085865.1 Pirellulaceae bacterium | reverse complement strand
CAGATCCAGCCCCTCGACGACGCGGCTGCATTGGTCGGCGAATTCCTTTGGACTGGCTCCTAGTAGCAGTTGCTTTTCGGGTGTGGCATGAATGCCATGGAGGCACTCTGGGGTTCCGACAACTGTTTTTTCCATCGCCATGCCTTCAAGGACTTTGTTTTGGAGTCCGCGAGCGATTCGGATCGGTGAGACGACGACTTTGGCGTATTTCAAATACGGCCGGACGTCGGGCACGCGCCCTGTAACGAAGATCTGGTTGTCGACCGCCAATCGTTGGACTTCGGGAGAAGGTTTGCTGCCGACGATCCAAAAAGCAGCTCGCGGGTGCTTTTGAAGAATGAGAGGAAAGATGTTCTTCACGAATTCGACGACCGCATCGATGTTGGGTTTGTAATCCATCGCCCCGGTGAAGCAGAGCGGCAGAAGGTCTTTGGGATAGGGGCTGTCCAGTTCGATCGCTGGGTCAAAGTAATCGGAATCGACACCGTTGGAGATCGTCGCCACTCGATCGGCCACTTCGGGGGCACGAGTTCGAAATTCGGCTGTCTCAGCTTTGGTTACAAAGTAACCGATGTCGCAGGCCGCAGAGATCTTGCGTTCCCAGTCGAAAAGAAGCCTTCCCTCGCGCGAATAGATCCAGGAGAGCGGGAAGCTGCTGTTCTTTGAATACTGAGTCCATTTGTCGGAATCGATATCGGCAAATCCGATGATGCGTGTTGGGTAGTTGCGTTTGCCCATGATGAAACGGGCAACTGCCGAGGAGCCCGCGATGATGGCATCGACACCTCGATCCATTGTCTCATCGATCCATCTCTGCAAGGCTGGATGATGATAGAACGCAGTGCTCAGAGGGGCTCCGGTGAGCAGTCCATGGAGGGCGAAGATCTTGCGCCACCTCGGGTTGATTTCCGGCGCGAAGCAGGACGCGAACTCTTTCTCGAGCACTTCCCGATACTGCAGGTCGTCGGGATCATCGATGAAAGTTGCTAGATGGATCTGATACCCTGCCTTTTTCAGGAACTTGAGAAGATTCCACTGATGAATCTTATCCCCTTTGACGGGAGGATAAGGGCATCGATTGGTGATCACGAGAATTGACTTCGTAGAGGATGCCATCGGTTTCCTATCGATCGCAGACTTCGTCTTGCCAAGTTCGTCGCTGGTCATTATGTCTTGAGGTGATCCTGCACTCCAGGCCTAGCATGGGGCGAATGAAGGGGGTGGTGACGAATCGACCCTTCGGTTAGGCGCGATGCATTGGGAACGCAACCACTTGATCGATCGAATCGGCGCTGCAGGCGATCATCACCAATCGGTCCCATCCCAGGGCGCAGCCGCTGCAGGCCGGAAGTCCGATTTCCATGGCATCCAGCAACCAGTTCCGTTCAGGAAGCGGCGACTTGCCATGGGTTTTTCTCCACTGGTTGGCGGCCTGTTGACGGCTCCTCAAAACGGCGGGGTCGAGCAGTTCGTGGTATCCGTTGGCCAGTTCCACACCGTCGACAAACAGCTCGTATCGCTCGGCAGTTCTTCGATCCTGATCGCTGATTCTGGCCAAAGCTGCCTGGCTGGCAGGGAAGTGGGTGACGACCGTTGGGGCCAAGTGGCCTAGGGTGGGCTGAACGGCCATGGAAAAAAGAAGATCCAGCCAGTCGTCTCGCTCGGTGGCCCAGTTGGCATTGTTGGCATGTCCCATTTCGATCGATCGAGTGGCTAGAGTCTCGGAAGTCGCCTCCAGCGGATCCAGACCGACCGCCTTCAGGAATGCATCGCGGTAGGTGACTTGAACCGGTTCTGGACGGGACAGCAGATGGCCGACCAATTCGGTTAGTTCATCGATTCCCTGCTGATGTCCGCCGGGGGAACTGTACCATTCGAGCATGGTGAATTCGGGGTTGTGGAGTCTTCCGGATTCACCGAGCCGGAAAACGGGGCCGATTTGATAGATCCGCTGCATTCCGCTAGCCAGGAGACGTTTCATGTGCTGTTCGGGCGAGGTCTGGAGGAACCAGGAAGGGGCACTGTCGAGTGCCGGGTGGGGCGGTGTGCAAACGATCGGATCCAGGTGTTGGTCGATGATGCAGTCTCGCGAGAGCACTGGGGTCTGAACTTCGTGAAATCCTTGCGTCTGAAACCAGTTGCGTGCTGCTCCCAGCAGTTGGGAGCGACGGACCAAGTGATCGATCGGGGCAGATGTCAGGGCGAGCGGAGGCATGATGAGGTTCCAATCCAGATCGATCGGTGATTGGTCTGCTGATGGCGCGGGGATGGGCCAGGAAGGTTTATAGGGCCGGTGCGTGTCGAAGCGGAGCGGCTATGATACACAGAGCGATCGGGGCGCTGGCGAAGCGGTCCGTACCTTTTTCTCGAACGTACCCAGAGGTAGGTGATGGAAAGACGACGCCTTGGCAGGACCGACCTGGAACTTCCCGTGCTTGCTTTTGGAGCCTCCTCGCTGGGGGCGGAGTTTCGATCGGTGGGACTGGAAGAGGTTTTTGATTCCATCCGGGTGGCTCTAGAACTGGGGATGAATCTGATCGATACCTCGCCATTTTATGGACGCGGCATGAGCGAGGTGTTGCTGGGGATTGCCTTGCGAGGCGTTCCCAGGGATTCCTATCTGATGTGCACCAAGCTAGGGCGCTACGACGTTCAGCATTTTGATTTCTCCGCCAGGCGAGTCGCCGAGAGCATCGATGTCTCCCTGCATCGCCTAGGGTGCGGTCACCTGGATATCGTCCTTTGCCACGATATCGAATTTGTCCCGCTGGATCAGGTTGTCCAGGAGACGATCCCAGCTCTTCGCCGACAGGTGGAGGCGGGGAAGGTCCGCTACATCGGGATCAGTGGATATCCGCAGAAAATTTTTCATGAAGTCTGCCGCCAGACATCGGTCGACTGCGTGCTCAGTTACAACCAGTACACGCTTCAAAACACTCGATTTGCTGACGAAACGATTCCCCTGCTGCATTCCCAGGGGATCGGCATCATGAATGCTGGACCGTTCAGTGCCCGGCTATTGACCAACGCCACACTGCCGGTGTGGTTCCGTGATCCGATGGAGGTGCAACAGGCGGCCCGCGCCGCGGCGGCTCATTGTCAATCGCGAGGCGTCGACATTGCCCAGTTGGCTTTGCAGTACTCCCTGCAGCACCCGCTGATTTCGACCACGATTGCTGGAAGCGCCAATCCGAACAACATTCGCAAATGGGCAGAGTGGGCCAGTCTGCCGATCGACAAGCCGTTGTTGGAGGAAGTGCTGCAGATTCTGGCGCCCGTGCACAATGTCGGGCACCAGGAGGGATTGCCGGCAAACAACGGACCGGTCCGTTAAGCCAGTTCGGGAGGG
>JBJSWM010000927.1:0-3109 GCA_046085865.1 Pirellulaceae bacterium | reverse complement strand
CTTGTTGATGCTGCTGCTTCCCTACACCGCTCAAATGTGTGGTCGGGTTGACCACGTGCTGCCGGGAGCCCTGCTGGTGATGGCGATCTATCATTATCGCCGGCCTGCGATGTCTGGTTTCTTTCTTGGCTGTGCTGCAGGGCTGGTGTACTATCCGTTCTTCCTGCTGCCTCTATGGTGCAGTTTCTACTGGCAGAATGGTCTGAAGCGATTCCTCACTGGGCTCGGTATCTCTCTGCTCGGGCTTTCCATCGCTCTTGTATTCTTCGGTGGTGACTCCAGCCTCTTGTCGCACCTGCGGCAGATGTATGGAGTCTTTCTCCCCGCTGTCGAAGGATTGGAAGGGGTCTGGGGGCTTGGCTGGCACCCGTATTTCCGCCTTCCGCTGTTGGTTGCCTTCGTCCTGCTTTCCGCTTCCTTCGTTTTCTGGCCCGCACAGAAAAACCTGGGAACTTTGCTTTGCTGTTCGGCGGCCATCATGGCTGCGGCGCAGTTTTGGCATGGCTACGGAGGCGGATTGTATATGGCTTGGTACCTACCTCTGGTACTTCTGACGATCTTCCGTCCCAATCTAGAGGATCGTACCGCCATGACGATGGTGATCCCCTTAGGTCATTTTGGCAAAAACAAATCTCCTGCCCGCCGACAAGACGAAGACAGTTTGGTCATTCCGCCTGCCGCCTGACCGCTCGGGACTCAAGACGCCGCCGCTTTGTACTCCCCTCGATGAATTCACCGATCTTCCTGAGGTGTCTCCCTTTGGGAATACGACGCCCAGGTCAGTCGCCGGCACCCCGAGAGATCCATCGGGTGCCTGCTGCGTTGCCCCGCCATCGATCGCTAGAAAACAGACAAGGGTGCGGAAAACCGCTCATGAAGAGATCGTCGATTCCAGGCATTCGGTGATTGCCTGGCAGACTCCCGGTAGATTTCTGGGAGTCAACCCGGCGACATTGATACGACCGGTGCCCACCAGATAAATCCCTTTCTGGCTTTTCAGCCAGTCGGCTTGCATGGCATTGAGCCCTGTGTAGGAGAACATCCCTTTCTGATCGAGCAGGAAAGAAAAGTCTCTCGTGGAACCTGCCTCGCGCATCCCTTGCACTAGAGCGTTCCGCATGGAACTGATACGGCCTCGCATCTGATCGACTTCAGACTCCCAAAGCGACCGCAGGGAGTCGTCACCGAGAATCGTCGCCACGATAGAACCACCATGCCGCGGTGGATTGCTGTAGTTCGCTCGGACCGCCAACTTCATCTGGCTTAATGTCGCCGTTGCACTGCTTGGATCGCGAGCCACAATCATCGCCGCCCCGACCCGCTCGCTGTAGAGCCCGAAATTTTTCGAAAACGAAGCACAAACCACCAGTTCGGCGTGGTGCTTCAGCAAAGCCCCCAATCCAACTCGATCGGCAGCCAAACCGTCTCCAAATCCCTGGTAAGCGAAGTCCACAAGTGGCAACATGCCGAGTTTCGCCGTCGCTTCGGAGATGCGATCCCACTGCGCCGCCGTCGGATCAATGCCGGTTGGGTTGTGGCAGCAACCATGCAGGCAAATCATATCCCCAGGCCTCGCATCCTGCTGAAGGCTTTGCAACATCGCATCCAGATCCAGGCCGGTCTTGGACGCATCCAGGTAGGGACAATAACGGGTCTGAAGCGAAGCCGCCTGAAAAATCGAGGGATGATTCGGCCAAGTCGGTTGCGTCAACCAGACGGTACCGCCTCGGTAATGTGCGCCGATCGTATCGGCCACCACTCGCAAGGCCCCAGTGCCGCCGGGGGCCTGCACCGCCGCGACACGTTTTGCGTCGACGGTGTCACCAAAAACCAACTCTTGGACCAAGCGATTGAAATCAGCCAGACCATCGATTCCCAGATAACCCTTCGTCTTTTCTTCGTTCCACAACCTCTGCTCGGCCTTCTTCACCGATGCGAGGACGGGAGTCTGCCCCGCTTCGTCCTTGTACACACCCACCGTCAAATTGACCTTGTCGGTTCGCTGATCCTTTTGGAACGCATCGGTCAGTCCAAGGATCGAGTCGGGGGGAGCGACAGGGAGTGATTCAAACATCTTCGTTGGCAACTCGCAAATTCAAGGGAAATCGCAACCCACGGGGTGTCGACCCCGGATCTCAAAACATCTTCACCCCAAATTCACGAGGAGAAAAGGGGGTATTGCCTATCTCCAACTGGGACGTTCAGTGGCCATACGAACGCCGCTTGACGGTCCCGCCGTGAATATCCTGAACTGGCGTGACGACGACGAAGGCTTGCGGGTCGATTCCCTCCACCAAGGACTGGAATTTGTTCCATTCCAGTCTCGTCACCACACAGTAGAGCACCTCGCGATCTTCCATGCTCATCCCACCCCTTGCAAGGAATGTGGTAACTCCCCTCCCCATGTCGTTGAGAATCGCCTGTCGAATCTGATCCTGTTGAGGCGAAATCACCATCACCCCCTGATATGCCTCAATCCCATGCATCAGGTAGTCGATCGTCTTGGATGCCGTGAAATAAGCGAGTGCTGAGTAGAGGGCGGGCGTCACACCCAAAACCAAAGCAGCCACCGAAAAGATGATTGCGTTGAGGATCAAGATCACCTCCCCGACAGTCGCTGCCGTCTGCTTGCTGAGGATGACGGCCAAGACCTCGGTTCCATCCAGCACGCTGCCGGCTCGCATCGCCAGCCCCACTCCAGCCCCAAGGAAAAAGCCGCCAAAGACCGCCCCCAACAGCTTGTCGTTCTCGACAATGTGCGGGATATGCACCAACTGAAGCGTAAGGGCCAGCCCGGCAATGGCCAAGGTGCTTCGAAATGCAAAGCCACGACCAACCAGCTGCGCTGCCATGAAGATAAAAGGGACATTGAAGAGGACCAAAAGCAGCGACAGGGGTACCTTGACCAAGCCGGATGCCAGCATCGACACCCCGGTAACGCCCCCATCGATAAAACCATTCGGGATCAGAAATCCTTCAATCCCAAGGGCTCCCAAAAAGATCGCCATCAAGATGGTCAAACCTTGTTGAATCCAGTGGTTTGGCCCATGATCGTGTTTGGCCATCATGCGGGACCTCGTGCTTCTTCCCATAGAAAATGAGCCTTGAG
>JBJSWM010000926.1:0-3132 GCA_046085865.1 Pirellulaceae bacterium | reverse complement strand
GGGACCTGACGCTCGCTGCGGTCACGGAACCCAGAAGATCGATCGCCAAGCCCGGGGCATTGCCCCGGGCGCATCGGTAAGCCCAATCGTTGTTGCGCACCAGTACGCCGTGTTATTCGACCCCATGCGGGGCGCAGGGGTATACCGTGTCGTTCGACCTTCCCCCCAGGGCGTTGCCCTGGGATTTCTCATCGCACACCTTCGGTGTGCTCAGAGCGTCATGAAGCGTGCATGGCGTGCTCGATTCGGAGGAAAACCCAATGGGCTGTTGTGGTGGTGTGGCCTACCTTCGTATTCTGTAAGGGTATCCTCTTCGCGTGCCGAAGGCACGGCAATGTGATCGTCCAGGCAGCGCCCTGGCAAACGATTGAAGGAAAGAATCGATGACTCGCTCTTCCAACCGCCGACGTTTTCTTCAGATCACGGGATCGACTGCCGCCGCTGCCCTGACACTCCAGCCACGTTCCGGACGCGCCGCGTCGCCCATGCTGGTGAACGATGAAATACGACTTGCATTTCTTAGTTGCGGAGGACGCGCCAACGAACTGATGGGCTCGTTTGAGAAAGTTCCAGGGGTTCAGGTGGTTGGGCTGTGCGATCCGGATCCGGCGCGCGTCTCCAAAGCAAAGACGCGCTTCCCACAAGCCAAGACCTCGACCGATCTTCGCACGTTGATCGATGACGACCAGATCGATGCGGTGGTCGTCGCCACCTGCAATCACTGGCATTGCTTGGCCGCCATCTGGGCGATGCAGGCAGGCAAAGATGTCTACGTAGAAAAGCCACTGTCCCATTCGCAATGGGAAGGGGAGCAGACCGTCGCCGCCGCTCGCAAATACCATCGCATCTGCCAAGTCGGCACCCAGCAGCGCTCCGACCCGATGCAGGATCAGATCAAAGCGTTCCTGCATGAGGAAAAAGGGATTGGTCCGTTGCAGCGCGTCCGCGTCAATCGCTATGGCGTCCGCGGCGCGATCGGCAAGCGAAGCGAACCACTGCCCGCAGACCCCAATATCAACAGAGATCTCTGGCTGGGACCAGCTGCCGATCTGCCGATCTACCGAAATCAGCTCCACTACGATTGGCACTGGGATTGGAATACCGGATCGGGAGAGATGGGGAATTGGGGCGTCCATGTTTTGGACGATGTCCGCAATGTCGTCTTTCGCGATTCCGTCGCCGCACCAAGACGCATTCTAGGGGCCGGAGGCCGCGTCGTCTGGGACGATGCAGGCCAAACCCCCAACGTCCATTGCGTCGCCTTCGATACCGGGACGCTACCGGTCGTGATCGGGCTCAGCAATCTGCCAGGGCAACCGGGGCAGAGCAAAAGCCCCGATGTTCCAGGGCCCTCCAGTGGTTACGTCGTCTACGCGGAAGGTGGGCGATTGGAAGGGCAGAGAGGGGGTGCCAAGGCCTTCGATTCCGAAGGGAAAGTGATCCGGGAATTCCGAGGCAACAGCGGGGCAGGGCACCAAGCCAATTTCATCGAAGCAGTCCGCCAACGCGACCCCAAGGCTCTGAAGGCGGAAGTGCAGGTCGGACATGATTCGACCGGCTGGTGCAATCTAGCCAATATCTGCTACCAAAGCGGATCGGCCGATCGAGTGCCTGAGGTGATGGAGCTAGGAAAAGATCATCCAGGATGGAGCGGTTTGGTGGAAGAAATCCACCAGCATCTGACCGCTCACCAAGTCCCCATCGATCACCCGAGTTTACGGATGAGCCGCTGGATGGAACTGGATCCAACCACCGGCCGATTCACCGGGGAACATGCAGAAGAAGGCAACCGCTGGTGGAAACGGCAATATCGAGCCCCCTACGAAGTGCCGGAAATCGTCTGATAGAACACCCAGAGCAACCCCCTGGGGATCATCGCGCTGCACGCTATCGATATCCCGTCGTGCGATTGGTCTTCAAGTGCCGAAGGCACGACAAAGTAATTGCCCAAAGCAACCCCCTGGGGATGCTTGATGACACACCCAGGGTGGAACCCCCGAAGCATCGCTCCGGGGGTTCGATCCGTCCTACCCGACCGGTATCAACTACCGTCGGAACCAACGCCTGCGCGTCGAATAGGTTCGGGAAGTGGTCGTCGCAGACGCACCAGAAGCGACTACCTGCGACCCCTCCGCATTTCCTGCCGACATGGTGTACGAAGCAGGAACCACCGAACCACCACCTCGACCGACACAGACATTGCCAACGCACTGGATGTCGGTGATGGCACCGCTCAGCAACAACTCGCGATGTCCCGCTCGGCTCTGAAGCCAAGCGGCACGCGCCGCCTCCGGGGAGGCCATGCCGCTGGATCGGTAGATCACTTCCGCTCCTCGGAAACCCGGGTCGTGACGGAACGCGCCACTGCGATTCATCTGCTGAGCATACTCGTACGCCCCTGTTTGGCAGTAACCAGGCATGGCTCCCAAAGCCAACAAACCTAGACTCAAAACCATCCGCTTCATCCGAAGCTCCTTCTTAGAATCCCAGGCAACGGCTGTTGCAGGTCGACGATCCTGGGCCCAGGAAATCGACCAAGCCATCGCTCCATCGTCGGGGTGAGCCTGTCTCACCCCCCAAACCACATGCATGTCTGGTCGAAAAGTTAGCCGCTCCGAATACCCTGGCTACGGCCACCTTTGGGGGGATGGCAGCACCTTCGGAGGGTGCGGAAAAACTTGGTAGTTTGGGCGCTTTTGGTCTAAGTTTCGGATAGAGCAAGATTTAGCGGCGAGGGTTTGCCCAGTCGGTTTTTTTTGACACCCCTCGATTGGACTGAATGCAATTGGGAAAAAAGTTCGGTTTCCCTCCCCTTGGAATCCCGGCGGACAAGCCAGATGGCACTTGGGGGGTGAGCGATTTTCCGGGAGGATCTTAAGCCACCGCCGATTTGTAGCCAGCGCTACATCGGTTCAAGCAAAAGCATCGGTGCAGATGCTGGACGGAGTCGACGGCAGGTGCCGTGGCGCTGGCGCTCCATCGGCAGGAAAACGCCGTGCCCCATCCGCCGCCTGCATCGGCATGCCGATGGGGGAGCTATCCGGGTGGCGAAACCGGTCGGCCATCAGGAGTTGGTTGAGGCTGGTTCGCCCGACCGTCGTTCCCGTCTCTGGACAGCCGCTTTGATGAAGG
>JBJSWM010000925.1:0-1581 GCA_046085865.1 Pirellulaceae bacterium | reverse complement strand
GTCTCATCCATCTTGGCGAATTTTTCAGCAAGCACTTTAGCCCAGCCAACGGAACTCTTTAAGGATGCATCGGGGGAGGCTTTGAGCATCACTGCAATAGCGCCTTGATCTTCTACAGGCGCCAGTTCCTTAGAACTCATGATATAAAAAGGTGCTGCGGCAAAGGCTACTAGCAATGTTGCTAGCGCGATGGCCCAGCGGACTTGCAATGCCCATTGGAGGATCTGACCATAGGCGTGTTGAAAGGCATCGAAGATTCGATTCACAAGTCGCGTGAGGAACCCTTCTTTTCCACTGGCCGAGAGCATCTGAGCACTCATGATTGGCGAAAGGGTAACGGCTACCACGCCTGAGAGCAAAACGGCGGCGGCAAGGGTGAACGCGAATTCCTTGAAGAGCATCCCGGTAAGGCCACCTTGAAAACCGATCGGTGCATAGACGACAGCAAGTGTGATTGTCATCGCAACGATCGGGGTAAAGAGCTCACGTGCTCCTAGCAGTGCTGCATCGATCTTGGTCATCCCTTCTCGAATGTGCCGCTGGACATTTTCAACCACAACGATGGCATCATCGACAACCAGACCCACCGACAAAACAATCGCTAGGAGAGTCAAGAGGTTCAGCGAGAACCCTAGCAGATACATCAGGATGGTTGCACCGATGAGCGAAACGGGCATGGCGATCAGCGGAACGATGGCAGTGCGAAGCGAACCCATAAACAGGAAGACCACCAAGCCGACAATCGCGATGGTCTCGATCAAAGTTTTCGAGATTTCGCCAAGTGCATCGCGCATAAAAAGAGTGGCATCGTAAGCCAGATTCATTTCCATATGATCTGGCAATGTTGGCTTGAGTTTGGCCATCGCCTCGTTAAGCCGATTGGCTACCTCGATCTCGTTGGTACCCGGCAGCGGCCATACCGATACATAAACAGCTTCCTTCCCACGATACATCGCGACCATGCCGGCTTCTTCTGAACCGAATTCGACCGTAGCGATATCGCCCAATCGGATCACGGCACCGTCTTTTTGCGAGACGATCAGGTCTCGAAACTCGTCGGCAGTTTTCAAATCCGTATCGGTCAGCAGATCGACTTGAACCGAATCGTTTTTAACTCGACCGATCGCAGCCAAATAGTTGTTTCGCCGAAGAGCACCGTAGACATCGCCTGGGGTCAGGTTCAGCTCCGAGAGTTTGTTCGGAGAGATCCAGATCCGCATGGCCGGCGTGCGTCCCCCTTCGACGCCCACGCGCTGGACACCTGAGATTGTCGTTAGCTGGGGTTGAATGGTTCTTGTCAGGTAGTCGGTGAGTTGTGGGATATCCCATTGGGTGGAAGTGAAACTCAGGTAGAACGAAGCGTAGGGGCGATCGGCTCGCTGGATTTCTACGACGCTCGGTTCGGCTTCTGCGGGGAGTTCGCGCCGGACTTGTTGGAGTCGCGTGTTGACTTCCGCCAAGGCTTGGGTCGCATTGTGATTCAATTTCAATCGGATCGTGATTTGGCTAGAGCCCGCAACGCTTTTGGATTCGATGTAATCGACTCCCCCGATCGAGGAGACCGCTTTCTCGATGGGTGTG
>JBJSWM010000924.1:0-1935 GCA_046085865.1 Pirellulaceae bacterium | reverse complement strand
GCTCCTGCTCCCGCGCCCACGGCTCCCAGTAGCAAACCGTAACCGAGGAAGATTCGAGCGATACCGCCACCGGGGGCTCCCAGCGATTTCAGGACACCGATGTCTTTGGTTTTTTCGACGACGATCATGTAGAACGTCGCTAGAATCCCAAAGCCGGCGACTGCGATGATCATGAAAAGCAGGATGTTAAGGATGGTGGTTTCCAGTTGCACAGCGGCAAGCAATGGGCCCTGGGAATCCTTCCATGATTCGACACGCACCATGGTGCGCATCGGCGGGAACGCCTCCCGCAGTTGATCGCGAGCCCAGTTGAGGTCGGTGCCGGGAGTCAGTTTGATCTGGATGGAATTGACCGATCCGACGCCGGTGGTTGGATCGAACATGCCTCGCAGCTTCTGCAGTTGTTCGATCGACGTGAAGGCGAACGTCGAATCGTATTCGCTCATCTGGCTTTCATACATATCGACTACCGTGAACATCGACTCGATGGCCCGTGGTGGTGTCCCAGCGCCGGGGAATGCGAGCGACACGTCATCTCCAGGGCGGATGAAGAAGTAGTCTTCCACCTTCCCTTCGGCATTTCGGTAGCGAGTGCTGCCGATCCCGACTCCGAGAACCAGTCCTGCGTGAACGTCTTTGGATGGGTCGAAGCGGTAGCTACCCAGGCTGTCGGTAGTCGGCACAATGGAGGGACCTGCGGCAAGCGATGCTTCCGTCCCGGGACTGGATGCTGGTGGTGGCTGCAGATCGACCGGCGGAACTAACTCCTGAGGGATCGCCAAGGGCGTTTCTTCAGGACTTTGCGGGGCGAAGTTGGCTCGGTTACCCACATCTGCCTCTTCCGAAAATGGCTCTTCCGAAATTGCCTGAGCCCCTGACGCCTCACGGGTGGTCGGCTGGTTCAGGCTTGCGATCTGCTCGCGTAGCATTCGGTTGCGGGCTTCCAGATCAGCCGCCTGGCGTTCCATGTCCGCCCTGGCTCGCCGATAATGCCAACCGCTCCACTGCAACGATTCCCGATCGGGTGCGTAGCCATCTTCCCGAAGCAGGAATTCCAGTTGCTTGCGATTCTCTGGATGCATCAGGAAACGACTGAAATCGCTCACCGACGCGTAAGAATCGGTATCGATACCGATCAGATTGATTTGCTGGGTGTGCGACTGTCCCTCGCGTGAGAAAGTCAACATGGCGGGGACCGTGACGATCGTAGTCACTCCTTGAAGCCGGTCCCCCAATCGTTTGCGAATCGACTGCACGAAAGGAGTTGGGTCTCCCATCCCGGCGGTCGAGTGGCTCTGGACGACAATATCGCTGAGGATGCCATGAATCCGATCGTGCATCTCCTTGGTGAATCCGTCCATGACGCTGTTGACGACGATCAGAGTCGCGACGCCCAGCGTCACCGAGACGATGGAAGCCAAGGCGATCCAGCGCGTACGTAGGTAGCGCCAGCACAACAGAAGTTGATACATTCCAAGCTTCCTTGCACGATCCGTCTGGTTTGTATGCCCGGGGCAAAAGTGGCCAGGCATCTCCTTCCGTCGCCATCCGTGGCTGGAAGTTTTTGGAGTGTAGCACTCCTGGCACGGTGTCGGAACAGCATTTTACCCGGGGGTATCTGCCTTCACCCAATTGCTAGCAACTCGCCTCGAGTTCCGGGTAGGATGGATCCGAGTCGCTAGGAGAGGATTCGATCGCGGAGTCTTGAGAGGGTGGGGATGGATGAAGACGAGGGTGGTGGAGCTTAGCAGCGGTGGCTATCGGCAGATTGAAAGCGGCCAAGAAGGAGTGACCGTCCTCTTTCTGCATGGCGTTACGCGAGGTTGCAGGGAATGGGCGGGGGTGACTCCTTGGTTCACGGAGCGGACCCGTTGTGTTGCGCTGGATCAACGTGGGCATGGAGCATCGGCAAGGGCTGCTGGATACCGGGTGGTT
>JBJSWM010000923.1:0-2095 GCA_046085865.1 Pirellulaceae bacterium | reverse complement strand
ATAATCAACGGTTCGAATTCCCGGGAATCCCTGCTGGATCATTTTGGATCCGAGGGAGACTTGCCTAGCGACCAACCAGCTCACCCGTTGACGCCCCCTTCCGACTGTCCCCTCCGGATCACTGTGCCATGACACACCCTTTGCCACCTGTCCGTCGCCAGCCAAGACCATTGCTTTTCCAGCCCCAAAATTGGTGCAGACAACTACTGGTTGGGATCGGACTGGCTGGCCTGCTTTCCGCCATGGATGCAAGGACAGCGGCGTGTCAGGATGCCAAGCCATCCAAGAACCAGGAAGAAAAGGAGAAAAACCAGGCAGCCATCGATCTCGAGCTTCTGCGTCGGGATGGCGCGGCGCGATTGCAATATGAAGCGATGGAAAAGAGCTTTGCGCCATGGGGCCACTGGGGCAACCGACCCGCGGGCTACAACGCCTGGACCAACCACAGCAACCGATTGATCCCCGTCTATTCCTTCGGTGGCTCTCTAAAACCATTCCAGGGAGAGAACAGCCTCTACCGCTCCCAGGAGAAGATCGAGGCGATCTATGGGCAGATCCCCGACGAAACCCTCAATCCAAACGCCGAATATCTCGACCAGACCGATCTGTTCCGGATGCAAAAGCAGGCGATGGAAAATGGCAAGAAGTACCTCTTCCTGATCGTTTTTGATGGAATGGACTGGCAGACCACCTGGGCCGCTGCCACCTACGCAGCAGGCAGCGTGCGGTATCGAGAGGGGCGAGGCACGGGGCTGGCCTTTCAGGACTACCGAGGCACCTCGACGGAGTTCGGCTATATGGTCACCAGCCCCTACTCAGACGATTGCGATGTCGATCCCGACGCGCAGCAGATCAAAACCCCATGGAAACTACGCGGCGGCTACGCGCCGCGACTTGGCGGCCAGTTCCCCTGGGCCACGCCTGCGGATCCCGATTACCTGATCGGGCGATCGAAATCCCAGCCTCACGCCTACACCGATTCCTCCTCCTCGGCCACCAGCATGACCGCCGGGATCAAGACGTTCAACGGTTCCATCAACGTCACCCACGATCTTCGACAAGTGGAAACCATCGCTCACTGGGCCCAGAACAAGCACCAGATGAAAGTCGGCGTCGTCAGCAGTGTCCCCATCAGCCACGCGACCCCCGCATCGGCCTATGCCCACAATGTCAGTCGCGATGACTATCAAGATCTCAGCCGCGATCTGCTGGGACTTCCCTCCATCGCGCATCGCCAAAATCCGCTGCCCGGGATGGACGTCATCTTGGGAGCCGGTTGGGGAGCCACGGCCGATCGAGATCCTGGCCAGGGGGCCAACTTCGAACCAGGCAACAAGTACCTCGCCGATTCCGACCTTCAGCGAGTTTCATTGGAACATGGAGGAAAGTACCGCGTGGTCCAGAGGACCGCGGGGGAATCTGCTGTTCCACTTTTAGAAGATGCGGTGCGCCGATCGATCGCCGAAGAGAGCCGCCTGCTGGGCTATTTCGGCACCTCCTTTGGACACCTCCCCTTCCAAACCGCCAATGGAGACTACCAACCCGTACGGGACGTGAAGGAAAAGGCCGAAAAATATACTCCATCCGATCTGGCGGAGAATCCGACGCTGGCAGATCTGACTCGCGCCGCCATGCAGAGGATGGAGAATTCCACTCAAGGTTTCTGGCTGATGATCGAACCTGGCGATGTCGACTGGGCGAACCACTCCAACAATCTCGACAACTCGATTGGAGCTGTTCTCTCTGGAGATGCAGCATTCCAAGCCGTGGTCGACTGGATCGAAGCGAAAAACGCCTGGGATCAATCGCTGGTGATCGTCACTGCCGACCACGGGCACTACCTGAATCTAGTGCAGCCCGAGGCGATTGCGGCAGCTCGACAGCCCGCATCGAATTGAAGGTCCATTTAGGATTTGTTGGCGTACCAATTACTTCACTGCCACGACTCAAGAAATGCCAGTGGCCACAGCACCCAGTCACCCTCCCAAGGGGAAGGTGAGATCGGTTTTTTTACCCTCCCTCAGGTAGGGTCGCTGAGGAGGAACGACAAAACGGGGAGGGGGACACAGTAGCGCCCGTTGGGGCAGAATGGTCC
>JBJSWM010000922.1:0-3743 GCA_046085865.1 Pirellulaceae bacterium | reverse complement strand
GTTGACTTTCAGTCCACCGGTCGATCCAACGGCCGTTGGGTCATAGATTTTCTTCCCGACCCACTGCTGTTTCCAGCTGGGGTTGTCGACTTCCCCCCCCAGTCCTGGCGTCTCTGCATGTTCGTAGAATGTTAGGCCTTTCACCGTATTGAAATCAGTTCCCAGGGCGATGAAGCCGTAGAGAGTTGACCAAAGGCCTTTTCCGTAGACTGGAAATACCACCTGCTCCACTTTGGATGGATCCGCTTCCGACTTGATTAGATAGACCAGTGAGTACTTTTCTCGCGTGCTGATCCCGGTGCTGTAGGGGCCAGCGACGGGTGCTGTCGTGCTGGGGTCCTTGGCAGCTTTTCTCTGGTCGAACGTATCCGCATCGATCACCGATGGGTCGACGTATTCACCAGTCGCCAAATCGATCACTCGCTTCTCGATTCGCTCGAAAAGCTTATCCACTTCCTTCGCATTTGGTTTTTTTCCTGGAGCTAGGGATGCGGCAGAAATGATGTTTCTTTTCTGATCGAGCACCTTGTTGGCGTCTTGGAAGGACCGGAGTCCAACTGCCGACACACTCACGATCAGCGAGCAGATGATGCAGAGCGCAAGGGAGACGACCAGGGTGTTGAGAAGTGAGTCACGCTGCATAGCGAGCGGCCCTCCGTTTGATGTTTGCCTGGGCGACGAAGTAGTCGATCAATGGGGCAAAAACATTGCCGAAGAGGATGGCGAGCATGATGCCCTCCGGGAAGGCGGGATTGACGACTCGTATCAGAATCGTCATCGCTCCTATCAGGATCCCGTAAAACCATTTGCCCGTCTCAGTCATGGCAGCCGACACCGGATCGGTTGCCATGAAGACGGCTCCGAAGGCAAATCCTCCGATCACCAAGTGCCACCAGGGGGGGACCTGGAACATCGCGTTGTTGAACTGCCCAGACATCGCGTAGAACAGAGAAGAAAGCCCGACGGCGCCGATCACGCAACCTGCCATGATCCTCCAGGAACCGATCCCGCTGGCGATCAGGATGGCGGCGCCGATCAAGCAAGCCAGAGCGCTGGTTTCGCCCATCGACCCTTGAATAGTGCCAAGGAAAGCCGATCCCCAGGAGAGCGATTCCTGGCCCCATGGGACTTGGATCTGCTCCAGCGCCTTCATTCCGGTCTGGGTATCGGCGGCAGCCATGGCACCTAACGCGGTGGCTCCCGAGAAACCGTCGACGGCGGTCCAGACTTCCGATCCGGAGATTTGCAATGGGTTGTTGAAGTAGAGGAAGGCGCGTGCGGTGAGTGCGGGATTGAGAAAATTTCGGCCGGTACCACCGAAAACTTCCTTGCCGATCACCACACCAAAGGCGATACCCAGCGCGACCTGCCAAAGAGGAATGGTTGGAGGCAGGGTCAACGGAAAGAGGAGACCGGTGACCAGAAAGCCTTCGTTCACTTCGTGTTTTCGGATCATGCTGAAAATCAGCTCAATCGTTCCTCCCACCGCCATGCAAACGATGTAGACGGGAAGGAAATGAATCAGTCCGTAAATGAAGTTGTCGAGAAAGCTGGAGGAACGATGGCCGAATCCCAAAGCGTTGTGGACCGTGTGGTGCCAGTCGTATTGGACCGGTAGTCCCGCTTCGGTCATCTTCTCCATCGCATAGTGAGCCTGATAGCCGGTATTCCAGCAAGCCATGAGGACGCATGGGATCAATGCGACCACCACCATCGACATCAGGCGTTTCAGATCGATCGCATCGCGCACGTGGGTCGTGCCGCCGGTGGTTTGTCCCGGAGTGAACAAAAAGGTATCGATCGCCTCATAGAGAGGGTACAGCTTCTCCAACCTGCCGCCGTGAGCGAACAGTGGATGGAGTCGATCGAGCGTGCTTCTCAGGAACTTCATGGGGCGACTAGACCTCCTTTTCGATGCGTTGGAGATTGTCTCTCAGGATGTCCCCGTAATCGTATTTTCCTGGACAGACAAAAGTGCATAGCGACAAATCTTCTTCGTCCAGTTCCAAACATCCTAGCTCCACTGCCCGTTCCAGATCGCGTGTGATCAGCGATCGTAGCAACAGGGTGGGGAGAAGATCGAGCGGCATGACCTTTTCATAGGTACCGATCGGCACCATAGCTCGTTCACTCCCCCCGGTCGATGTCGTCAGGGGGAGATCATTGCCTCCCACCCATGCACTGGCGAAGGCTCGGGTGGCTGAAAACTTATTGAACCCAGGCATCTGCCATCCCAAAAATTCTCGTTCAGTTCCCTCGTTCAATAATGTCACTTGCGTGTGGTAACGCCCAAGATACGGCAATGCGGGATCGATGCGCCGACCTCCCAAGGGGGAGCCTGAGATGACTCGAACACCGTCCTTTGAATCGCTACCAATCAGCGAATCAACCGGGGCGCCCAGCAGGGTTTGAACTAGTCGTGGGTTGGTGCAGGCAGGTCCTGCGACGGAAATGATGCGGCTAGCATCCACACGACCGGTTTCCCATAGACGCCCGATGGCGATGACGTCCTGGTAACTGAGGTGCCAGTTGACCCGAGCCGACGAGGCGGGACTGATGAAGTGCATGTGCGTTCCGACCAGCCCGGCAGGATGTGGTCCAGAAAACTCATGCAGTTCAACGCCCGGAAGGCCTTCTCCAGGAATGGTGTTCGAACCGGCAGCACGACATAAATGCAAAGGGGCCGGAATTGCCTTGGCCAGCAACAGTAGGCCTATGCGAAAACTCTCCTTCGCTTCGGCAATCACTACCTGCGGGTCGGCGCTTAGCGGGTGGGTGTCCATCGCGTTGACGAATAGAGCCTTGGGATTGGTTTTCGGGGAGGGGACTTTTCCGAAAGGCCTAGCCCGCAGCGATGTCCAGAGGCCACTTTCAACCAAAAGGTGCCGCAAGTCGTCCGCGCTCACTGCTTCAAGGCCCTGCGATGGACGGAAGAACTCCCTTCCTGGGCGCTGTTCCACTTCCAGTTCGACTCCCAGAAAAGATCGCTTCTCCCCGCGAAGAATTCTGGCGACTTTACCGGATGCCGGTGCCGTGTAGAGAAGACCATCTGTCTTTTTGTCGGAAAAAAGAGCTTGGCCCGCCTCGACCGATTCCCCCTCCTCCACCTCCATCGTCGGTCGCATCCCCGGATAGTCGGACGCAATCAGAGCTATCTTTTCGGGGAGCGGAGTTGGCTCTATGGCTTGTCGTGGCATTCCAGAAATTGGAAGGGTTAGTCCCTTCTTCAAATCCCATCGTCCTGCCATCGGTTCACTCCCTCTTGTGCCACCAGCAAAGGTACCGACTGGTGACCAGACCGCGATCTCAAAGTCGGTTCACGCTCCCTCCGACCTTGGGAATCCAATGCGAATGCGCGAGCTTAGTGCAGAGCGTGCCACCAGTGGTCGGAAGCCCCGCACCGGATGAGCCGATTGTAAAACATTTCACAATCGTTCGCAACTACGGAACTTCTCCAGGAGGCCGGAACGACTCGAAGATGCCACACTATCTCACACACATTGCGTCGGCAAAGGGCTCACTGTGAGACTAGAGGTTCCCACCGAGCAGGTGGAGAAAGAAAACACGGTCGAATCCATAGAACGGATCCGCCCAAACGGGTGGAATCGCAACTGCGGCGACTGCTAGCGTCTTTGTTGAGCCGAACGAGCTTCCGCGCGAGCGGCCTTTAGGGCAGCGGTTTCGTTGGCTAGTTTATTTTCGGGACCTGCCGGGAAGTACTGAACATCGTCGTAGAGGTAAAA
>JBJSWM010000921.1:0-2145 GCA_046085865.1 Pirellulaceae bacterium | reverse complement strand
TGCATTTTCTATGTAGCCATCAAACGCCTTATCGTGGATGACTTGGGAAGGAAAGCAAACGTGGCCATCCACCGCGTGGCCGCGGTGGCTACCAAAGAGGTGGCATGCAATTTCTATGTAGCCACCATCGCCAGATCGTGGATGACTTGGGAAGAAGCGCAAACGAAGCCATCCACCGCGTGGCCGCGGTGGCTACAGAAGAGGTGGCATGCATTTTCTATGTAGCCATCAAACGCCTTATCGTGGATGACTTGGGAAGGAAAGCAAACGTGGCCATCCACCGCGTGGCCGCGGTGGCTACCAAAGAGTGTGGCTACCAGGAAGCGGTGGCGTCGCGGTGACGGTGGATGCGAAGATTCAGATCGCTCTTTCGAACCAACCATCAGCCAATGCTTTCCATCATTCGCTCAAGGGTCGCAACGGAATCCTCATCGCGGGATCGCTGGTGTGGTTTCGGAACCACTCCAGAACCTGTTTGGGTACCGCCGCGACCGGGCCGTTCCATACCTGACTCAATTCGCTGCCGTCGCTTCCATGCTTGACCATCCATTGCAGGTTCCGGATCGCGGTGCGCGTCAGGCAGTCATCGCAGCGGGCATCGGCCAAAAGCCGCAGGTATTTTTCATTGGTCGACACGGCGGTCTGCCCCACCTGCATCACTCGATCCCCAGGCACCAGGTCTCGCCAAGAAAAATGAGGTAGCTTGGCTGCCGCTTTGGCGGTCGCCACGATGCGCTCGGGAGTTAGACTCTCCAGCAGATCAAACCGCTCGGTCACAAAGTAGCTTTTCTGATATTCACTGATCAGGTAATCGGTTGTCGCCAAGCGCAGCAGGTCCTTGTCCTGACTGGGGTCGATGAGGATTCGGTTGGGGACGGGTGAGTCGATACTGAAGACAGTTTCCCCAGGCGACGACAGAATGCCGGCGCCAAAGGCGCGGCACTGACCCTCCTGCAGGACCAGACCAAACTCAACCGTGTACCAATAAATCCGCTCGGCATAAAGCAGCAGTTCATCGGCCCGCATCTGGATCGCTTGGCGAACCTTCGGATCAGTTTCTCGCTCCAACCGCTCATTGCGCTCCTCATAAATCAGATTGCGGGCTACGCCATGATGCTGCATCACATGAGCCACCACGGGGATCGTAAAGGTGGATACATGGCCTGCGACATCATGGCCGATATCGGGTTCCTGCAGGTAATCCTGCTCCAGCGGTCGCATGAACGTCGTCACGGGAAAAAATCGTTTGCTGTGGCAGGTGAAGAACAGCTCTGCCGGAATGATCGTACTGACGGTTGCCAATTGCCAGCCTGTTTGCTGGTAGATGCGTGCATTGAGCAAATAGTAATCGGGGATCACACTGCCACCGATGGCAAAGGTATGCTCCCCTTCCAGATACTCTTTGCAAGCGTACTGATGCTTCGTCTTCTGCTGCTCGGCCACCAGCACCGCCCAGCTCAAATGCTCTTCCACCGCATAGCGATCGTAATGCTGTTGATTGCGAAACTGGCCAAGATCTACCAGTTCCTCGCCCAGAGTCCCTTGCTCAAAGGGCACCCCAGCTTCAGCTGCCGCTAGGTAGGCGCGGCCCCGCCCGGGATCGATCGGGAAAGGGACATCGATTCTTTGCAGCGTGTCGGAAAGATCCCGAATCCTTTCCCCCAGCGACCTGGGCTGGACCTGATCCCAGGCAACCCCATGCCGGTGAGCGATCTGCTGCAAGCGGTCCAGTTCTAGCATGGCAGTTTTTCTCCCCGAAAGGAATCTCGCACCGATAGTAAACAGGCGGACCCCTTGGGTAGTTTAACTTGAAAGCAATCGATTGGATCCTGCGTTGACATCGTCACATGGCTATTGGCATGCCAATTCTTTTTGATTTTTCCAAGAAACGTCAGCCGTCAAAGAATCGTTAGTGGTTGATTCTTCAAACGAGGAGCCGTTGATGGGAAGCGTTCTGCGCCAGGGGGTCGCCTGGATCGGATTCCTTTTTTTTCCCGGAGTTCTTGTCCTGGAGTCGATGGAGCTACTTCAGCTGAGGGCGACGACCGATGCGGTCATTTCGGAGGTCCGTTTGTGGCCTGGGACCCGAACACGAAATCGGAATCGGATGGGTCGGATGGATGTGGCGTTTTCATATAAGGCTGG
>JBJSWM010000920.1:0-1565 GCA_046085865.1 Pirellulaceae bacterium | reverse complement strand
TTCGTTAGAATCGGCAGATGAATCGCTACGCTCGATAATTCAGATCCCGCCGTGCAAAGTCTTCCAGGATTCGCCAGACCACCTAGACGTCCAGGTCGTCCACTTCGCAGCTTTCCCATCGGCGGCCAGAAAGCCGATTTTCTTAGGCATTTCGAAGGATGACGATTTCCGACAGCACGGCTTGGGGAGGTTGTGGCGGTCTGAAGTGTGGGAACAATTCCAAAAATATCGACCCTTAAACTGATACTTTCCTTGGTAGAGGCAAAGCGAGCGGGGCATGGAAACTACAATAGGGCGATCTATGTTGTCGGCACGCCTGGGGGCAGATTCCCCCGTGGGAGGGAGCTTGGGTTCGATATCGGGAACATTATGCGGAACCAAAGTGGATAATGCCTCAGTCGAATCTCAAGGGGATGGCATCGTCATCGATACAGCTGGCCTGTTGGAGCAAACAGCGGCATGACAGGGAATGGAACTTCAGGGGGCGGGGATTCGAAGGCTACTTTGGGTGCGTCAGCGCTGCAAATTCCCTATCGGCCCAAAATCACAGCGGGCTGGGCAATTCCTGGTGTTTCGCAGGCGAAGATCCAGCAGTGGCTGAAGCTGGCCGGACAGGTTGGGCAGTGGGAAAGCCGATACGAGGGCTTTTCTGAGGGGCAACTACGCAAAGAGTTTCTGTCGCTCCGTTATCGAGCCAAGAGTGGGGAGTCGTTAGCCGACTTGCTCCCCGAAACCTATGCCTTGGCACGGGAAGCGGCTCGACGCACGCTCCAGATGCGTCATTACGACGTGCAGATGGTTGGCGGGGTGGCTTTGTACTATGGCTGCATCGCCGAGATGCAGACCGGGGAAGGAAAGACACTGACGGCCACGTTGCCGCTTCTGCTTCATAGTCTCGTTGGCAAAGGGGCGCACCTAGCGACCGTGAACGATTATTTGGCCGAGCGAGATGCGAAGTGGATGCAGCCACTTTACGATCTTCTGGGGGTCAAAGTGGGAGTGGTGTTGACCGATAGCGATCAGGGGGCTCGGCGGGATGCCTACAACGCCGATATCACCTATGGGACGGCTAAGGAATTCGGGTTTGATTTTCTACGCGACCGGTTGCTGCTGCGGGCACAGGGGCGAATGGGCCAGGATTTTTTGGGGCAGGGTAGCCGGGAACGGTGGACCAGCGAGGGTGACCAGCCGGTTCAGCGCGGGATGCACTTTGTTCTAGTGGACGAAGCCGACAGCATTCTGATCGACGAAGCGAGAACGCCGCTGATCATCGGCTCCCTGGGGGACGAAGCGAGAGACGCGGTGATTGCCACATACCAGTGGGCGGCGCGGCATGCGCCTGATTTCATCGAAGACGCGCATTACGAGATTGAGGAAGAGTCGAGGCGGGTCGAGCTGTCGGGCAAAGGGCGGCAACTGCTTCGCAATCTCCCCCGTCCTGAATTGATTCGCAATGTGCCACTGGTTGATTTGTACGATTATCTGGAGCGGGCGATTCGTGTCTATCGGGATTACCACCTAGACCGTCAGTATGTGGTGCGAGATGGTGAGATCGTGATCGTCGA
>JBJSWM010000919.1:0-8362 GCA_046085865.1 Pirellulaceae bacterium | reverse complement strand
ATCGGTCAAATCTTTCTCCGTGGCTCTGTGCCTCCGTGAGAGACCAATAGGCCGAGTCGATCTCACGGAGTGGATCTCACAGAGGCACAAAGGCACAGAGGTGTAAGAGGAGAATATCGGTCAAATCTTTCTCCGTGGCTCTGTGCCTCCGTGAGAGACCAATAGGCCGAGTCGATCTCACGGAGTGGATCTCACAGAGGCACCAAGGCACCGAGGTGGAAGAGAAGAGTCTTGGCCGCATCTTTCTCCGTGGCTCTGTGCCTCCGTGAGAGACCAAGGACGGAATCGCGGGAGGCAACCTTTTGGGAGGAGTGCTTGCCGGGGGAAAAGGTTTAGCGAGTCATGGAGGCGGGCTGGTCGGCGGGTTGAGCCAACAGCCATCGACGGACCGCTTCGGGGGCATCGTCGATCGCAATGCGGCGCGACTGGCCATCCGGCCCTTCGACGTAGGCAAAGCGAGCTGGCTGCCGGGCGGTGGTGGTTGGTTGGGGGCTGGAGCCGCGAACGATCGGAGCAAGACCGATCTTTTCGATCGCTTGATGAAGCACATCGGGACCGGTGTAAAGTCCTTCATCCCACTCGGGGTCGGCCGCATAGCAGACACCGATCAATTCCCCGCGATCGTTGAATAGGCCACCGCCGCTGCGCCCCTGCACGGGGGCTCCCGCCACCTCGATGTTCGATGGTCCCAAGTAGCGGTTCAGTTTGGTGACGCGGCTGTCGCGTCGCGTGGGGGATTTGCCATGGTCGCAGCCGTAGCTGAAAACGGTCGCACCTTCCTGGACCGGCAGACGTGGATGGCACAACTTGGCCACCATCAACGGTTCGGGAGACCGAAAGCGGACCACACCTAGGTCCAGTTGGTCGGCTTCGTAGTAGACCACTTCCCCCTGATAGGAGTTGCCGCCGCCAAGTCCAAACGTCTCGATCGTGACAGGGGATTTCCCCTGGCCATCACGGAACAGATGGCCGCAGGTGAGGACATAGTAAGTATCGGCCTGGGAGGCGATCAGCGTGCCCGTACCAAAACTCTCCGAGGCTCCGTCGTCGATTTTCAGACGCACGACGCAACCTTCCAGCGACGAGGCGGGAGGGGTGACGCGGGAGCGGCCTGGATCCTGGCCCGGTTCCTGGCTGGGGGTGGCGGAGGGGATGGTGGCGGAGGCGAGTTGAACCTGGGAGGGATTGGAGCGGGTGGCTGGGGGTGGATCGAGCGGCACGAGGGTGGAGGCGAACGGGAGCGATTGCGATTGCGGGAAGGAGGTTTCCTGAGGCGCGGTTGGTGTTGGGGTTGGTGAGGCGGATTCGGGGATCGGGGCACCCAGGCGATGGAGTAGATGGGGAAGCTGCTGGACGCCGACGATGCGATCGATCTCCTGACCGGCATCGATGACGATCAGCGTCGGGGAGTGGGAGACGCGCCAGCGAGCCACTTGGGAGGGTTGCGATTCCATGTCGATCGAGCGAACCACCCAGCCTCGTTCGACCAGCTGCCCGATGGTGGGCAGCATCGTCTGGCAGTCATGGCAACCGGTTCGGGTGAAGGCGAGGATGACCAGCGGTCGCTGTGCCAGCAGGGCAGATGTAGGTGTCAGCGCCAGGATCAGCAGCAGCACCAGGAACCGGAGGGTTGTGGCTGGTAGACTGATGGAGACATCGTTGGGCAGTTTGATTGCACGCATCGTCGCCGATCCTCCCTGATCGCGCTGCTGCTGAACTTCGCCGGAACGGTCCATCCACATCGGGCTGACCGTGCGGCTGGGGAGTGTCGGGAGTTGGAGGTTGGGCGGCAAGAGCAGTTCGAAATGCCTGCATTTCGGATGCTCGCTTGCTAGCAATTCCATCGCCTAGGGTTGCTTCGTGGTCCGCGACGTTTCGAAGAGAATCGGCTTGTTGGTTCCTGGGTTCGAAGGTTAAGAAACCTAAATTAGGGGGGCTGTGAGGATGGCTAGACACAAAGCAAATTGGACGCGGCGCGACTGGCAGGCAGCCTGTGGTGCGATGGCTCTTGGTTTGGCAGCCCGACCGATTCCCGCAGCCAGCTCTCCTGCTCTAGCTGATGGCGACTGGATCGATGCGCATGTCCATGTCTGGACGCCCGATCTGGATCGGTATCCGATCCAGCCGCAGTTCACGGTCGACCAGATGGTGCCCAGAAGCTTTACCCCCGAAGAGCTGTTCGCTCACTGCCGCCCTTCAGGGGTCCAGCGGGTGGTGTTGATTCAGATGAGTTATTACGGCACCGACAATCGGTACATGCTGGATCAGATCGCGGCTTATCCAGGTGTCTTTTCCGGAGTTGGCATTGTCGATCACCGCATCGAACAGCTTCCCGAGGCGATCGATCATCTAGCCGAGCATGGAGTGAAGGGACTGCGCATCCACCCGACCAGCGCCGATGAGGCGAGGGGTTGGGTTCAGGATGCAGGGATGAATCGTCTTTGGAGTCATTGCGGGAAGACGGGGGTCGCGGTTTGTCCTTTGATCAACCCGGGGGATTTGGAGGCGATCGACCAGTTGGCGGATAAGCATCGGGACACGACGGTCGTGATCGATCATTTCGCACGGATTGGTGTCAGTGGATCGATCGAAGAGGATCGGCTGCAGAAACTATGCAGTTTGGCTAGGCATCCCAAGTGCCACGTCAAAACCTCTGCGTTCTATGCGCTGGGGAAAAAGCAAGCGCCGCACGACGATTTGATCCCGATGATTCGCCGCGTCCTGGATGCCTATGGGCCTCAGCGATTGATGTGGGCCAGCGACTGTCCCTACCAAGTTCAGGCGCCGCACGCTTACGATCCATCGATCGCACTGGTGCGCGATCGGATCGACTTTCTTTCACCTAGCGATCGAAAGTGGATATTGAGGGATACCGCCGCGAAGGTTTTTTTCTAGGGTATCGCGATTCCGAAACAAGAACGGCCTAGCGTTTTCTACTGGATGCCGTGAAGCGTCCGCCGCTCACGATGATCCCCCATCGACCGATAGCATCCCCCGGTTCTCACCGATTTGCGTCGGTGAGTTCCGCTTTGCCTAATTTTGCTCTCACGGAGGCTCGGAGGCACGGAGAGGGAATCGAACGATCGCCAGATCCTGCAACTCTGTGCCTTGGTGCCTAGGTGAGATGAACGATCTGGGTATGAGGCTGGCGAAAGAACGTTACGAAGCTGCGTTGGCTTGTCGCAGGTTCTGAATGCTTTCGCGGAGGATGGTTTCGACGCCGGGGGTTTCGTCGAAGACCTCCAGCGAGACCCAGCCCGAGTAATGGACCGACTTGAGAGCTGCCATGATCGGGGCGAAGTCGACCTCTCCCATGCCGGGTCCTAGCAGGTTGGGGTCGTTGGCGTGGAAGTGGATCATCAAGTCGGCATGGTCGCGGATGATCTGATCGATCGGCATCCCTTCGCTGCTCATCGCTTTGACGTCCAGATGGAGTCGGATCCAGGGGGAGTCGATCTGTTCGATGATCTGCCGGGCTTGGCTGGCATGATTCAGAAAATTCCCTTCGCCTGGTCCCAGCGGTTCGATGGCGATTTGGACCTGATACTTTTCGAGCGCGGGCAGTGCCCACTGCAGCGTCTCGATCGCGCACTGGGTCGCCTGATCGTGGTTTTGATCGGGTCCGAAATTGCGTTGGGCGGGTGAGCCGAGGACCATGAGATTGCCCCCCAGGTCCTGGCACAGCTTGGCGAGGGTGCCAAGATAGTCAGCCGTTTTTTGCCGAATCGCTCGATCAGGTCGCGTCAGATGGAAGCCTTCGGTTTTCGCCAGCAGCCAGTGGAGTCCCAGGATCGGCAATCCATGTCGCTCGGCCGCCTCCCGATAGTCACGCCTCATTTCCGGGGAGATTGTGTCGGCGTAGGTCGCTAGGGTGAAGGGGGCGACTTCGAGTGCTTGGTAGCCAAAACTGGCAGCAAGGCGAAGTCCTTCCTCGCGAGGCAGATCGCGAAGCAGTTCGTTGCAGACCGCATATCTCATGGAAGTGTTCCGAGTCGGATGTGGGTTACAATGGCGGGGCAAGTTCGATCGCTGCAGCGATCATTTTAACCTTCTGTGGAGAGATCACGATGGACCGTCGCCGATTCGTCTCGACCAGCGCCCTGGGGGCTGGACTGGCTGCCATGGATTATCGCGAAGCGCTTGCAGCGCTGGCCGACGGGCCGACCAAGCGAGTGGGGCTGATCGGCTGCGGATGGTATGGCAAGTGCGACCTGATGCGACTGATTCAGGTGGCGCCTGTCGAAGTCGTTTCGGTCTGCGATGTCGACTCCCGGATGGTTGACGAGGCGGTGGAGTGGACCAGTCAGCGTCAGAAGTCGAAGAACAAACCGCGAACCTACAAAGACTACCGTAAGATGCTTGCGGAAAAGGATCTCGACATCGTCCTGATCGCCACGCCCGATCACTGGCATGCGTTGCCGATGATCGAAGCGTGCAAGGCGGGAGCGGACATCTACGTGCAGAAGCCGATCAGCGTCGATGTTGTCGAGGGCCAGGCGATGCTGGCGGCGGCCAGGAAGTACCAGCGGGTGGTGCAGGTGGGGACGCAGCGACGCAGTACGCCTCACCTGGTGGAGGCGAAGCGCGAGATCGTCGACGCCGGCAAGCTTGGCAAGGTGGCCCACGCGGAAGTCTATTGCTACTACCACATGAGGGCTCGCGAGAATCCACCCGACAGCGCGCCGCCCGAATCGCTCGACTACGACTTCTGGACCGGTCCGGCGCCGATGCGGCCCTACAACAAACTGGTGCATCCACGAAGCTGGCGAGCGTTCATGGAGTATGGCAACGGCATCGTTGGCGATATGTGCATCCACATGCTGGATACGGTTCGATGGATGCTGGAGCTGGGATGGCCGACACAGGTGGCTTCGCAGGGTGGGATTTTGGTCGACCGCAACAGCCGCGCCAACATTAGCGACACGCAGTCCGCTCTTTTCGACTTTGGTGATCTGAAGGTGACTTGGAATCATCGCACCTGGGGAGACGCTCCCGATCCAAAATATCCTTGGGGGGCGACGATCTATGGGGATCAGGGGACGCTGCGATTGAGTGTGCAGAGTTATGATTTCCAGCCGCGGCAGGGGCAGGCGGTGCACAAGGATGTGACGATGGAGCTGGAGGAGTATCCGGAGGACAAGACGGAGAAAGATCTGGAGAAGCATGTCGCGCCGGCGATCCGCTACCACATGCTCGATTTCCTCAAGGCGATTGCCGATCGATCGAAGCCGGTGGCCGATATCGAGCAGGGGCATATCTCTACCACCAGCTGTATCCTGGCGAATCTGTCGATGGAGTTGGGGCGATCGCTGACCTGGGATCCCAAGACGCATCAGGTGGTTGGGGATGAGCAGGCGACGCGACGACTAAGGCGTGAGTACCGCGGACCATGGGAGCATCCCGAGCCAGATGCGGTGTAAGGAGGGTCAGCTTGGTGGAGCTGCTTGGGCAAGGTATTTCTGAAAGGTTTCCTCGTCGATATTGCGACCGCTGAGGACGCAGACGATATCCCCTTCGGATGACTCGACATCGATCATTCGCTGCAGCAGCGCCGCCAGTGTGACGACCCCAGAGGGTTCGGCGCGCAGGCCATGATGGCGATAGAGCCAGGCCAGGGCGTCGCAGGTCTGTTGGTCTGAGACGGCGACCGAGTGGGGGACATGCTGGCGAAGGATCGGCCAGTTGTGCTGGCCGACGTCGTAGGAGAGCAGGCCATCGCAGATGCTGGAGGGGTGATCCAGTCGGGTGCGTTGCTGAGCGGCTAGGGAGCGGCGGTAGTCATCGGCTCCTTCCGGTTCGACGCCGATGCACTTCGCATCAGGAAACCCAGCATGGATCGCCAGGGCATGGCCAGCCATCAGCCCACCACCGCTGACCGCACAGAGGAAATGGCTCAGGTTCCGCTGCTGGCTTTTCAGCGTCTGGACGATCTCCCAACCACCGACACCATTGCCGGCGATCACCAATGGGTCGTCGTAGGGAGAGGCCTGAAGCGCTTTTTCTTGGTCGGCGATCTGGCGGGTCATTTGATCGCGGATGCCGGTCAAGTGATCGGTAGCGATTTGGTAGGTGAGGACCTGCGCCCCAAAGGATTGAGTGATCTGGAATTTGATCTTTGGAGCGGTGTCGGGCATGACGAGGATCGCTCGTTTTCCAAACTGTCGCGCGGCGAAGGCGAGGCCGGAGGCGAAGTTTCCCGAGCTGTGGGCGGCGACGGGGCGATCTCCCAACGTGGGCGCATGTTCGGCCATCCATCGAAGGGCACCATAGACCTTGAAGGAACCGACCGGGGACCAGCCATAATCCTTGATCCAGACCTGTCGGTGCGCTGGCAGGCCGAGGTGACGTTCCAGGGCAAGCGAACGGATCAGTGGGATGGGGGTCAGGTGGCGGTGGACGATGGGGCACGCCTGGAGGACATCGGAGGCATCGGGGATGCGGAGATTCATGGTGCTATTTTTCGAGGGAATGATCAGGTGGCAAGTCGATCGCGCCATCCGTCGGCGTAGGGGCGTTCCCAAAGCGACTGTTGCTTTGGATCTTCGAGAATCTGCTGCGACTGGGGATCGAAACGGAGGATGCGGCCAGTGCGCTGGGCGATGTTGCCCAGATGGCACAAGAGGGTGCTGAGGTGGCCCTCTCGAATCGGCTGGTTGAGTCGCTTCGGGTCGTTCGATCGGACCGCATCGAGGAAGTTGGCGAGGTGTTCCTGCATCCCCTGCCCTGTCGCCTTGGCCTCTTCGATCTTCTGATTGCGTCGGTTGTAGATCCGGTAGCTGCCTCCTTCGTCGAGGTCCATCGATCCATCGGTGCCGTGGAACGAGACGAAGGCCGATTCGCTGTGGGGGCTGCAGGAGAGCCCTTCGTAGAGGATCTGCTTGCCATCGGCAAATTCAAACGACACGATCTGAGTGTCTGGGGTCTGTTGGTCGTCTTCAAATGCATAGCGTCCGCCGGAACTGATGACGCGGATGGGGGAGGTGGACTGGAGTCCCCAGCGGGCTAGATCGAGCATATGGATGCCGTTGTTTCCCAGCTCGCCGTTCCCGAAGTCCCAGAACCAGTGCCAGTTGTAATGCACCACGTTGGTGCGGAAGGGTTGCGCCGGTGCGGGGCCCAGCCACTGTGGGTAATCGAGCTCTGGTGGGGGTTCGGAAGGCGATTGCGATCCGATCGATCCTCGGGATGCAAAGTAGCGGGCTTGGCTGTAGTAGACCTTGCCGATGACTCCCGAGTGGAGCTTTTGCATCGCCTCCTGGATCCCCAGACTGCTACGTCGCTGGGTACCGACCTGGACACAGCGGTTGAATTTTTCCGCGGCGCGGGTCATCCACTCACCTTCGGCTGGATTGTGGCTGCATGGTTTCTCGACGTAGACATGCTTGCCGGCTTGGCAGGCGAGGATCGTTGCAGGGCCGTGCCAGTGGTTGGGTGCGGCACAGACGATAGCATCGATGGAGGGGTCGTCGAGCATTTTCTGGAAGTCACCGATCGCTTCCACCTGAGGGGAGGACTCCCGGATTGCCTCCACCCCTGCCTCGGCCCGCTTGCGATCGGGGTCGCATGCGTAGCGAATCGACACACCGGGCAGCTTCAGAAATTCCTTCGCCAGCGCCAGACCGCGCTGCATCCCCATGATGCCTAGCGAGACGGTGGTCGGCGTGACGGGAGTTTCCTGAGTCGGCTCGACTGCATTTCCATCTTTGGGTGGCAAGCTAGATACGAGGCTGGTGGCGAGGGCGGCTGTGCCACCGTGATGGAGGAAGGCGCGACGCTGCATGGCTTGGGGTTCCTGAAGCGAATGCGGTGGTGGGGAGGAACGGTGGGTCGACCTGGCTTCATTTTAGTCGGCGAAAGTGGTTTGCTGGTACGGAAGGAAGCAGGGAGTCAGCGGTTCGTTGAGGTTTTGGGGATTGCTGGCTTCGGGATTGGAACCTAAGGCCCTTCGGTCCATCGGGCAATACGTTCTGGCTGCCAGCCGTCGTGCACGTGGCCCGTCGCGTAGCGATGTTGCTGGTGCTTGGAAGCGGAACCAGTTCTGATGGCTGCGCCATCCTTCGACCACGAACGACACGACGTGGATCGTTTATCGATCGATGCTGAGGTCGATTACGATCACAAGCACCGCTGCGCTGAGCACGAGCATGAATCTCAGACCGAAGAAACGCCGGAACCAGGGAATGCAACGGAGGGGCGGTGATGAGCTTTTTCGCGAGATCCTTGTCAACTCCCGCCGCCCGCTGATCCCTGTCGATCGGTTGAGTCGGCGTGGTCTGAGGTGGTTTGAGCTGCAGGAAAAGACCTTCCCCCCGCTGGTTCCTCGCGACCCTACCAAGGGGAGGATGAGGTTTGTTGGTGACTT
>JBJSWM010000918.1:0-1347 GCA_046085865.1 Pirellulaceae bacterium | reverse complement strand
GCCTTTGCGAAACGACTTCTGCAGCAGGCGCTGCGCGACGTGCTTGAGCCCCTGATAGCACCAATGATTCGCGTCGCTCAACGGCACCCCCGTCGTCTCAACCGACTCCACTTGTGGCATATCATCGGCCAGTCGACGGATCCGCCGATTGGTTTCCGGATACCCCATCGACTGAAATTCTGTCATCACCACTCTTGCCCCGGGCAATTGCTGCTGGATCCTTCCAAGATGCTCGGCGACCTGCTGCTGCCAGGTATCCGGATCGGTCCCGGCAATCGCATCGTTGATCCCTAGGCTCATCCAGACCACCCACTCCAACTCCCCATCCAATTGTTTTTTGACCGCATCGGTCCGCTGCACAAACTGCCGCCAATATCCGGTCGACGCATCTGGATGCCACTGGGCGATGGTCGACCCACCGTGTCCAGTTTTCACAAGATACAAAGGGCTTCGATCGCGAAGGACTCCTCCCTCCGCTGCATTGGCCAATTCGTTTTCCAGGCCATGGTATTTGTCGTAGTAGTTCTCCAGCCCCACATGCTTGCGGAGATTGTTCTTTCCTAATTGCAGTGGCACCAACGGCATTCCATCGGCTTCTAGATCGAGAATCAGAACCGAACTGCGTGGCTGAAGCTCCACAGTCGTCGCATCGCTGTTCAGTCCCACGCCACCGGAATTGCTTTCGCCGGTGATCACGAAAACCAGCGGCCGCTTTCCATCCGCTCCTGTCGTCTCAGCCGATCCAGATGACTGGATGACCATAGCAAAAAGTAGTGCGCAACCGATCCATCCAGAACGATCCCACATGCATTTGGCTCCTTCGCGATGCCTCGGAATTTCGTAAGTCAGCAGGCGAAAATGATTCCAACTTCGATCGACGAAAAGGGACAATGGTTGGCCGATCGAAGCCGCAAGTATGTCGCGACATCAAGAGACGATTGAGCGGATCACTTCGCCATGAACATCGGTCAACCGGAAATCGCGACCGGCATAACGGTAGGTCAACCGTTTGTGATCGAACCCCAGAAGATGCAGCATGGTGGCATGCAGGTCATGGACGCTGGTAGGGTCTACCTGCGCCCCGAATCCAAATTCGTCGGTCGCACCATGCACCGTGCCACCCCGCACCCCGCCTCCAGCCATCCAAACGGAAAACCCATAGTGATTGTGGTCGCGGCCATACTGCACCTTCCCATCGGCCGACAGCTCAACCGTCGGCGTCCGCCCGAATTCGCCCCCCCACAGCACCAATGTGTCTTCGAACATGCCACGTTGCTTCAGGTCAGTCAAGAGAGCTGCGATCGGGCCGTCGATCTGCTGAGCCAAGGTGCGGTGGTTCGATTCGAT
>JBJSWM010000917.1:0-2912 GCA_046085865.1 Pirellulaceae bacterium | reverse complement strand
TGAACTGATGCGTTACGGCAGCCCCTGGGAAAGCCCCGGCATCCCAGCCAGCATGATCTTTCTACCAAGACTCTGAAGCCGGCAGCGCTTCGAGCCATTCGGCTGGCCCTCTCCTCGAAGCGGCTTCTTCAACTGGCCAGTGTGCATCCCCCCGGATTCTTCCGAGGTTGAGTCAGCGATCGTACTGCAAGTCAAGCAGCGCGGCGCGGCCATCGGCTGTCAGTGAAATTCTGGCGGAGACCTGCTTCTTCTGGATCGCCTTTTCGTACTCTTTGCCTGTTCCTTCCTGGAGGAAGTACGATTCGATGCCGAAGACCAAGCGGCCGCGAAGTGTCTTGCCTTGAATGTATTTCCCGCTCGTTGGCTTGTTGAGCGAGGCTTTGACGCCGCGCCAGTGCACCCCATCGATCTCAGGTTCCAGCGTCACGAAAACAACGCGATCATCAGCCCATTCCGATCGACTCGCCTCAACCCCGTCGATCGGGAGCGATGACATCTCATAGGAAAGAATGACGTAGTCGCCCCGCATCAGATCGCGCGGATCGATCGGCTGCACCCTCAGCAAGATCTTATCCCCGGTCCAGATAGGCAACGCCTGCCAAACGATCATCCCCACCAGGATCAGCAACTGGAAAGCCACCGCCCCAAAGGGCAACTGCCGCTCATGGCGCCGCATCCATTCAATTCCTGCCGAAAGCGCATCGCTTGCTGTTGTGGTCGCGTCATGCATGGCCCACCCCCTTTCGCCCTCGCCAGTACCAGGAGACAGCAAAGAGCACGACTGCCGAGAACAAAAACATCAGCGAGGCACCCAGCATCCCGCCCAACTCCCCAAACAGATCGATGTAGCGGATCCAGGCCCAATGCAGAACGCCGAGGACCCCGGCAGCAAAGGGCCGCGTTCGACCTTCTCGAACCCCCAGGCGAACCAGCCAGACCGCAACCACCAAAATCGCGAAGTTGGCCAGAATGGTCGGTACGATTGCGACCATCATCTTTGGCTGGTCGCCACTCCATCCGCCCGGGCTCGCGAAAATCGTCGTCCAGATAGCCATCACCCCCATGGCCCCCGCAAGGCTTAGCGGCAGCCACTGCCGTTCCTTCCAGTCGCCCTGCGCGACCGATGACTCCGACTTGCGGATCGCACTTTCCTGGAGCGCGCTGTCCTGGAGCGCACGGCGTCTCACCGACTCGACCGCAAAGAACGTCCCTGCCACCAGCGCGGCAATCACCGCAACAATCCCAGGACCCAGCCGTTCTTGTGTGCTGTTCATGAAGAGCGATTCAGTCCCTTCGTAGCTGCTAAGAAACAGCAGCACTCCGCCGAGCAGCAGGATGCCCAGCGCCCGATAGGGAATCGCTCGGCGATCTCCCAAAAAATGAGCCTCTGCAACGATCCACATCATCGCTCCAACCGTCCCGATCATCCAGATTGTGTCATTGACTACACCCCATGCGTAGGGCTGCAGCATCAGCCACCAGCCAAGAGCGGCAGCGTAAAAAAAGACCGGCCATGGGGTGTTGCGGCGATGAGCGATGAGCAGGGCGGGGAGGACCATGATGGGAAGAAGGATCGCCACGTTGGGAAGATCCTGCCAAGGCCCCTGCCGCCAAGGCGATCCCTGGCCGTAGACAAAGATCTCAATGCCGCTCCAGATCGTCAGCAGCCAAGCCAAAAGCAGATGCAGCAAATTCTGGTGCATGCCAATCGCTAAAGGGACGATGCCGATGGCCCACCAGAGGAACCCATCGGGGAAGTGGGCGTTGATGTGGAAGATCTGAGCGATCAGAAAAATGGCGGCTCCATAGGTAAGCCCCCCAAGAAAGAAAGCGATTTCCGATGCCAGCTTCGCCTTACGGGAAAAACGAAGATGGAAGGCAGCCGCGTAGGTTCCGATCACCACCGAGAAGATCACCGCCAGCTTGACGGCATCCGGCATTCCAGCCCAGTTGTAGCCGATCAGCAGTAGCAGCGCCAGAAAGACGAGAATGGCCGAGATGGCCTGCAGCACCCAACTGGCCCGCGACAAGGTCCGCTGGCTGGCCTCGACTTCATCCTGATACTGCGAGAGAATCTGTTCGGCTTGCTGGCTGGAGAGTACCCCCGCAGCCTGCCAGCTTTGCAATTCCTCTCTCAACCAACGTCGCTGCGGGTTGGAAATCGATCGATCGCCCATGCTGCTTCCCTGGTCCCAAACCGCCGACTCTGTGGTGCCAAACATGGCTTTGCGTCTCTTCCCATCCTACGCGACTTGGTTCGGGAAGAGAATCGAGAGAAGTCGCAGGCCGGAGCTGGCAGAAACCAACTGGCAACAAGAACCTTCTTACTTACGTGGCAATGGGAACTCATCCGAACGACCGCACCACGACTTGGGCAGGCTTCGGGCATGCCAAAGTGCTCTCAGTTCACTCCCCAAAAGGCTTTCCATCACACCCTGACTTTGCTTGCCCAACTGGGAATCCAGATGTTGGGATCGCTGCACTGCGTCTGGTTGCGATCGCGATGGGAAGATCAAGGGGCGACGGGTGCCACCGCATAGATGGGATCCATTTCGATCCATTTGGGATTTCTGTTGGTAGCGATCCAAGTCAGCCATGGGAAAACTTGCCACTTGGCCTCTTGGCATGGAGTTTTCCGCCTCGTGATGGCCCTATCGATTGGTTATTGGAGTCGTTTGGTCTCACGCGAAGACGCCAAGACGCGAAGAAAGAAGAGAAGCGGATCGTTTGCCCGCACATGACGAATCGCCATGCGAGATTCGACCTTTCGATTCGGTTCGCAGTTAAGAACTACAAACCACCGAGAAAGTCAGCTGGATACCCAAGCAGGGATCGCCAATGCGACTCGGCTCGCCATGCCTCCATGCCTCCATGCCTCCATGCATTCGCGCCTTCGAGGCTTCGCGCTAGAC
>JBJSWM010000916.1:0-8831 GCA_046085865.1 Pirellulaceae bacterium | reverse complement strand
CCGACCGAATCGAGGTGACGAATCCGGGGACGCCGTTGATTGACACGTTGCGGTTTATTGACGAGCCGCCGCAGTCAAGGAATGAAGACCTTGCCGCTCTGATGCGTCGAATGAGCATCTGCGAAGAGCGTGGCAGCGGCGTAGACAAAGTGATTTTCCACGTCGAGTTGTTCCAGCTTCCCGCTCCTGAGTTCTTGGTTACTGACAGTCACACGAAGGCCATCCTATTTGCACCTCGGTCGCTCAACGACATGGACCCAAAGGACCGAGTTCGTGCGTGCTACCAGCACGCCTGCCTTCGGTACGTCTCAAACGAGCAAATGACGAACTCGTCTTTCCGAGACCGCCTCGGTGTGGACCAGAAGAACTACGCCACCGTTTCTCGAATCATCCGAGAGGCCGTGGATGCCGGGTTGGTGCGGCCCGTCGATCCGAACACAAGTAAGCGGTACATGAAGTACGTGCCGTTCTGGGCATAGGAGGGCAGTCGATGCGATTCTCATGTGCTGGCTATGTGATGGAAGGGCTTTCGGAAGGCTCCTTGGCGAGTCCTCAGGAGACGGAAGATGTTCCTCAGAAGGAACTTGCGTGGCATTCGGCTCGGCCCGCCTCTTGTGCTGGTCATGTGCTGGAATTGTTGACTTCCCAGTCAACATTGATGAGGAATGGAGGACTGCTGTGACCACAACCGACAAACTTCTGTCCGACGTTCCTTCCGCGTATCGGGAGCGTTTCGTCGAAATCGTGGCCCTCACCAACGAGTTCTGCGACTGGCATTTGAACTACGAATACAAGGCCGTCAGCCGGAAGATGGCAGCCAGCCTGTGCCAAGAGGGGTCGCCGCTACTACGAGGCAAAGTGGCGAGTTGGGCGTGCGGACTGATGTACGCCGTGGGCCGTGTCAACTTTTTGACCGACCCACACCAGACGCCGCACATGAAGGCAGAAGAAATTACCGCAGGTTTCGGTGGATCTCTAGCGAAGATGCACGCCAAGAACCGGTAGATTCAAAGCGGCCTCGACCTAATGCCGCTTGATACAGATTTCACGATTGCCAGTCGCGGGGATGACGACCGGCCTTCCCGAACCAGTCACCACACCAGCCTCGGGAATCCAAAAGTTGGGATTGATCTCGGCAAGAGATCGCCGAGTGGCTGATCGCACAGGCTCGATCCGACATGCGGTTCATCGCCGGGATGTACCCCGGGCTCTCGTTTCCGATCAGCTACTTCGAGCGATACAAGCTCACCTCGTAGCTCGAGTTCCTCAGCGACTTCCTGAACACATCAACCGCACACATACGTCGATTTCATCCGTGATCTAGCCAAAGGCCCGCCAGACCGCTCTGGCAGTAGCGATGACTTCCGCCTGACCGAGAAATGGACCAGTTCAGCGAAGTGCGTCTCTCTGTCCGATATGCAGGGAAGCTTGGCCAAGCCCACACATGCCGGACTTCTGTGGCTGCTGCACATACGAGAGGAAGTCGGGGATCGATCTCCTGCCACGCGCTATTGCCGCAGTCGGCCTTCGATATCCGATTGATAGACTTCCAGCGTCGACAGATCGAGAGCGGATAGCCAGCCTCCGCCGTAACAGAAGGTGTCCAGCGCGATCAGATGGGGGTGGAAGACCACTTCACCGTCCCGCGACGGAGTGTGGCCGACGATCAGTCTTTTGACCTCAGGGTTGGGCTGTGGGAAACTTTCCGTCAACTTGATCCATCGAAGATAGGCGGGGGTCTGGTCCGCAAGAGGCACTTCGGAATCGTAGTTGGCATGCAGGCAAAGGAACTGATCGAGTTCCTTATAGGGGAGCAGGTTGTTGAGGAAGTCGAAATGTTCCTTGGGGATCACATCGACATCTCCGGTAAACCCGTACGATTCCATCGTTTCGGTTCCACCGTTTTGCAGCCATCGAAATGGGGAGACTCCTCCTTGAAGACTCAGAAGCATCATTTCCTCATGATTTCCCATCAGAGGATAAAGCGTGCAGTGGCTGGAAACCTGGATCAGTCGTTCGATCACCCCACGGCTGTCTGGGCCGCGATCGATATAATCACCTAGGGTAACGATCACATCTTCTGAGGTAGGGGCGATGGTATCTAGCAGGGTGTCTAGAGCGGCCAGGCAGCCATGAATATCACCGATCACGATGGTTCGCATTGAGCAATCCTGAACTGGATAAAAACTACTGGAAATCCGAGTGGGTTCTGGCCCGCATCCAAGTCGACCAGCCAGCATGCAGCGATCGAGTTCGGCGCTTTCCAGCCGGCTCCTAGGCCATGACTCTCTGGAGTCACTTCGGTAGCACCCAGGGCAGGTCCGCAATGATTTTAGGAAACAGTGCACTGATGGGCGACATTTCTTCTGGATTAGAAACCCCGTTTGCCATGGCCTGCCTGGCCAGTGGTGTCGTGACACAGCAGCACCTGTCGACGGCGATCGAGCAGGTGGTTGGAGCTGCTGCGACACCTAGCAGTTCCACCCAAACGCCAACTCCCGATGAAATTGCACAGACTCTGGTGCTTCAAGGAGTGCTGACCCGCTACCAAGCCGACCAACTGCTGGCAGGAAGATCCAAACTGACGCTAGGACAATACTTAATCACCGACTGGATAGGGCAAGGGGGGATGGGTCAGGTCTTCAAAGCGGTCCACCAAGTCCTACGGCGCCAATGTGCCATCAAGGTCTTGCCGATCACGCGATCCAGTCCCGAGGCGAGGGAGAGTTTCACCCGCGAGATCCGGATGCAGGCGCAGCTGGATTGCCCTTATCTGGTACGAGCCTACGATGCGGGGGTCGACGGCAATGTCCATTTCCTTGTGACGGAGTATGTTCCAGGGATGGATTTGCGGCGATTGGTGCGGATGCATGGCCCCTTGTCGATCCAGCAGGCGGCCAGCATCCTGATGCAGGCCGCCCTGGGGCTTCAGTACGCGCACGAACGGGGGCTGGTTCACCGAGATGTCAAACCTGGGAATATTCTGGTGACGCCCGATGGAGTCGCCAAAGTTTCCGACGTCGGCTTGGCTGGGTTTGCGGCGGATTGGAGCAAGGATCCGCTGGCCGGGAAGATCGTCGGGACCGCCGATTTCATTTCGCCGGAACAGATCACCAGTCCGATGGAAGTCCAGGCTGTCAGCGATATCTATGCGCTGGGGTGCACCTGCTACTACGCGATCTGCGGCAAGGTGCCATTTCCTGGAGGCGACTCACGAAGCAAGCTCCGCCGCCACCTGGAGGAGATGCCTTACCATCCCAGCAAGTTCAATCCTCAGATCAGCGAGGAATTCGTCGACATCATCGCCGACATGATCGAAAAAGACCCGAAGAAGCGGATCCAGACGGCGGCCGAGGTGGCGGTGCGGATGGAGGTGTGGGCCGGGGATGCGGCCCTTCTGACCAGCAGTCGGCTTTCGCGAGGCCCCTGGATGGCAGCCCCCATTCCACTTCACGAAAAGGAGATGGCTCCCGTCCCCCACGAACCGACCGAGCTTTCGATGAGCGGTGCCGACGGATCGACCTCTGCGGCCGCCATGCCACCGGGTTGGACTGGGAACGATTCTCCTTCCAGCGGCCTCCCCGACCCCGCGCGCCCCACTGCCTCGCCCCCCGCCGGCCAGGGATTGGTGATGAGCGAAGAGAGCCTTCGCGCGACGCGGCATGCCTGGATTGCGATGACGGTAGCCGTCGTTCTCCCCCCAGCCCTTCTGATCGGTGCGATTCTAGGATTTCTCGCCTGCAAGGCATTTTTCTCCTGACATCTTTCTGCATCCGGCGGCGCTTCGAATGAACCGCCCTAGCCTTGGTGCGTCAACATTCTAATGTTCGTTAGAATATCGGCGGCCTGCGATCAAGGAATCCGCCTAGTCAGTCGCTCTTGTCGTGCCTGCCAGCTCAGTGGTAGGATCCGCAACCAATCGACAGCCGAGGGGCTTTTCTCCTCGGTGGAACCCGAAAAGGAATTGCGGGGCGCAGGCGGCAGATGGAGCGATCGGAGGCGGGAAACCATTGGCGATGGTTCGCGATCTTCTGGATCGGCGCATCGACGTTGCTTGCTGGACTAGGGAGCAGTCGCCTGCTGGATCGGGATGAACCTCGCAACGCCCGTTGCACGATTGAGATGCTGGAGGCGAACGACTGGGTCGTCCCTCGTTTCAACAACCAACTGCGAACCCATAAGCCGATTCTTCTCTACTGGGCTCAGATGGTCTCCTATCGACTCGCGGGAACGAATTCCTGGGGAGCTCGCCTCCCCTCGGCGATCGCCGCTTTTGCGACGGTCATGTTGCTTGGCTTGTGGACGCGTCTTCTCGCAGGCCCTTCCATTGGATTTTGGTCGGCGGCGGTGCTTGCGACCTCCCTCTTGTTTGTGATCGCCGGTCGCGCGGCGACGCCCGATGCGCTGCTCATTCTCTTTGCCACCGCCGGTTTGCTCTGCATGGCGATGGCGATGATGCACCAGCGCGAAGGCACCAATCGACCGGCGTGGTTCTGGCTGGCCTATGCATCCTGGGGAGTGGCGATGCTGCCAAGGGGCCAGTAGGCCTGATCCTGCCACTGGCCGTGGCGTTGACCTGGGACTGGATCGAACGCATCCGACTCAGCCTCGCAATCGACCGGTTGAGCACCACCGGTTCCCTCCATGCGTCCGCCCTGCAATTGGCTCGACTTGCCTGGGGCAACGGATGGAGCACTCTGCAAATGGCTCGCCTTCCCTCAGGGCTTCTGATCGCCCTTGCCGTCGCCACACCTTGGTACCTGTGGGTCGGTTATCGAACCGAAGGACGGTGGCTGAGCGGTTTTTTTCTGGAGCATAATTTGGGGCGAGCCGTGGCGGCGATGGAAGGGCATCAGGGAGGGCTGTGGTTCTATCCAGCAACCCTCCTGGCGGGGATTTTCCCCTGGTCGCTTTTCCTTTTGCCGATTGGCTGGTCGGTGGTCTGGGGCTGGAAGGACCGCAGCAGGACAGGTTCCATGGTGCGTCTGGGGACGGTATGGCTGCTACTTTATGGAGCCGCATTCAGCTTGGCGGCAACCAAGCTTCCCAGCTATCTGACCCCGGCCTATCCAGGCGTCGCATGCATTGTCGGCGTCGCGATGGCTCGTTGGACCCGCGGGGAATGGAACGTCCCCCGTTGGCTCGATCCCGTCGCGATCGCCTTGCTGTCGCTGGCAGGCATCGCGATATCCGCGGCAGCAGCCTACGCACTCGTCATGCAAGGTTGGCGCGACCTTGCGCCCTATGCGGCCTGGGGGCTGGTCTTCCCGGCCGCTGGCCTGGCGGCTTGGGCGATGACCCGCCATCGCACCGGCCGTTCCCCGCTGGCGACAGCGAGCCTGATCCCGGCATCGACCCTGGTCGCCGCGTCGATTTGGATGGCGGCGATCCCGATATTCCTTTTGCCCGAGCTGGATCGGCGGCGGAGCCATCTGGATCGGTTCCTGGAGGCCTCCGGGTATTCCGACGCAGTCGGGAGGGCTCATTTCCCACGAAACGCCAGCCCCGAGCCAAGCACTCGCTGGATGGCGGTAGGCACGATCGAACCCAGCTGGGTCCTTTACAGTGGTCATTGGATTCGCGAGGTAGGCAGCGACGAAAATGGGCTGGCCGAAGTCGCTCGCTTTCTCGATCAGCCCGACCGCAGACTGGTGGTTCCCAGCGACCAGTGGTCTGGGATGGAGCGGCATCTCGAGGCCAGCGGGATCGCAATTCACGCAGAAGCAAGACTCGAAGGATTTCTCCGTCCCAATAGCTCCTTGATCGCAGCCCCCACCCCCGACGACTCGACGCGCATCGGGGCTGAAATTGCGTTGCCGAGGAGGCACTGACCGGAGAGGAGGCACTAACAGCGGCTTCTGTCTAGAGGACCAGCTTTTCGCAATCACCCCAACTGCTTCCCGCCTGGAGTTAAATCTCCAGTGGCACGCTCAGCTTCACCGCCTCGGTCATCTCCTTGGCGACCCATTGCGCCAATCGGTCCCGCGAATCTGGCGACACTTCGAAGATCAACTCGTCGTGGATCTGCAGCAGCATCCGGGCCTCCAGAGCGGAGGATTCTTCTAGTCGGCGATGGATGGCGATCATCGCCATCTTGATGAGGTCGGCGGCTGAGCCTTGAATGACCGTATTGACGGCCATCCGTTCGGGTTCCAGCAGCACCTTCTTCTTCCTAGTTTCCAGCGTCGCGAAGTCGCGCACCCCCTGGATCCAGCGCTTCCTTCCCGAAAGCGTCTGCACGAATCCCTGCCTTCTGCACTCCATGATGGTCTGTTCCATGAAGTCGACGACGCCGGGAAATCTCGCGAAGTACTGATCGATGAATCGCGATGCTTCGTCTTGCGGAATCTGCAGCGCCTTGGCAAGGCCAAAGGGGCTTTGACCGTAGAGGATTCCGAAGTTGATCGCCTTGGCGCTTCGGCGTTGATCGCTGTTGACCTGATCGATCGGGACGCCATAGACCTGACTGGCGACTTGCGCATGGATGTCCAGGCCATCATGGAATGCCTGCAGCATTGCCGCATCCCGAGAGTAATGCGCCAGGATCCGTAGTTCGATCTGCGAGTAGTCTGCTTTCAGAAGCAGCCAGTCCGGCTGCGAAGCGCGGAAGGCCGATCGAATTTCCTTCCCTTCCTGGGTGCGTACTGGAATGTTCTGCAGATTGGGATCGACGCTGCTCAGCCGACCCGTAGCCGCAACGTCCTGGCGGAAGGAGGTATGGATACGACCCGTCACCGGACTGATCTGCTCGGGCAACGCATCCAGATAGGTGCTCTTCAGTTTAACCGCCTGGCGCAACTGGAGAATCTTCGCCGGCAGAGGATGCTTGGTGGCCAGTTCCTGCAGCACCTCGGCGTCGGTGCTGGGCCCCGTCTTGGTCTTCTTGACGACTGGTAACTGTAGCTCATCAAAGAGCACCTTGGCCAACTGCTTGGGGCTCTCCGGATTGAAGTGCCCTCCCGCCAGCAGTTCGATCTCCTTGCGAATCGATTCGATCCGCTTGCCGAAGCGATCGCTGAGCGAGCGGAGGCGTTGGACATCGACGGCGATGCCCTGATACTCCATCGCTGCCAGCACATCGATCAATGGAAGCTCCAACTCACGAAACACCGACTCCAAGCCTTGCTGCTGGATGCGAGGCTGAAGGACTGGATGGAGCTGCAGCGGCAGGTCGGCATCTTCGCAGGCGTAGTAGGATATCTTCTCCAGCGGTACCTGATCCATGGTGCTCTGCTGCTTGCCCGTTCCAATCAGATCGGAGATCGGGATGGAATCGCGATCGAGCACCCTTTTGGCGATTTCACCGAGGCTATGATTGCGCTGTCCGGCATCCAAAAGGTAATCGGCCACCATGGTATCGAACTGGATCCCTCGAAGATGGATTCCCTGCGATCTCAGGAGGATGGCGTCGAACTTCAGGTGCTGACCGATTTTCCTGATCTTTGGATCTTCCAGCAAAGGCTTCAAACGTTGATGCACAAGATCGGCATCGAGGGTTGTGGTTCCTGTAGGAGCCATCAGCGGGATGTAGGCCGCACAGCCGATCTCCCATGCCAGGCTGTAGCCAACCGGTCGTGCATCGCGCGGCTGCAAACCGGTCGTCTCACTGTCGAAGGAGAACCAAGGTGTCTTGCGGCAGTGGGCGATCACCTCCTCCAGCTGCTCTAGCGACTGGACCGTCCGGTACTGGGTCGCGGGCGAACGGGCCACCGATGGACTATCGGCGACCGAATCCAACTCCAGCCACCGTTTGGCAAGTCCCTTGAAACCCAGCTGCTGAAACAGCTCACCAGCCGGCACCACGTCCGGCTTGAGATCTCGCCAAGGGCCCCAGGAAAGGTCGATGGGGACATCGCGCCGCAACGCACTCAAAAGACGGCTGAGAAAGGCCTGGTCGCGATAGGTCGCAAGCGTCTGTTGGCGCTTCGCGCTGGAAATCTCTTCCAGATGCTCATAAAGCTCCTCCAGCGTTGGATACTTCCCCAGCAGCTCGGTCGCCGTCTTGGGACCGATCGAGGGAACTCCTGGAATGTTGTCGACCGAATCGCCGACCAAACCCTGATAGTCGGTCACTTGGCCAGGCCCGATTCCCCATTCTTCCCGCAACTGGGCCTCCCCGTAGATCATCGATTTTCGAATCAGATAAAGCTGCACCTGATCGCTCAGCAACTGGCGACAGTCCTTATCGGAGGTCACCAGCAGGCACCTAGCCCCTGCCTTCTCCACCCCATCGGCAATGGTCGCCAGAAGATCGTCCGCTTCGTATCCTCCCAATTGAAGCACCGGGATCCTGAGCAATTCCAACAGCTTCAGCACGATTGGAATCTGAGACCGCAACTCTTCGGGCATCGGATCGCGATGCTGCTTGTATGGCGGGTAGATCGTATTTCGGAAGGTCTCTTCCGATGCATCAAAGGTGCAAACCAGAAAGTCAGGTGCCAGACGATCCCGCAGGTCGGCCAGATCGCGCAGGAATCCGTAGACCGCCTGAACAGCCTGCCCCGATGGACTGCTCATCGTCGGCATCGCATGGAAAACCTGATAAAGCAGGCTGTGGGAATCGACCGCGATCACCAACTCGCCCGCACGCAGCCCCTTTCCAGCCCCAAAAACAGCCCCCTTGGGGGGGTCCTCGAAAACCTCGGGATCGGAGTCGGTGGGTGGAGGCGAGGGAATCGGTGGTTGGGGTTTGGGAGGGACGACGGAGGGTTCGGTTTCGGCAAACAGGGAGGGTTGTTTCGCCGAAGGAAGCCGTTTGGCCATGATACGCTCCAATCCACCCTGAACGACTCATTTCGATGCCTCATCTTACCGAAGGAAAGCCCGATGGG
>JBJSWM010000915.1:0-1175 GCA_046085865.1 Pirellulaceae bacterium | reverse complement strand
CTCTGTGAGACCCTCTCTTCGACCAGCAAAGAATTTGATTTCTCACGGAGGCACAGGGACCACGGAGGAAGAGTCAGGATGAGAGACAATCCGAATGGAACAGATCGGCCCTGAACACTAGCTTGCAAGCCCTGATTTCTTATCTCTCATTCTCCGTGACTCCGTGCCTCTGTGAGACCCTCTCTTCGACCAGCAAAGAATTTGATTTCTCACGGAGGCACAGGGACCACGGAGGAAGAGACATGATGAGAGACATTCCGATTGGAACAGATCGGCCCTGAACACTAGCTTGCAAGCCCTGATTTCTTATCTCTTATTCTCCGTGACTCCGTGCCTCTGTGAGATCCTCTCTTCGACCAGCAAAGAATTTGATTTCTCACGGAGGCACAGGGGGCACGGAAGGGGGCAGGGGACTAGCAAGCCACTTTCCTGGCCGATCGCCATCTTCGACGTGCGACACCTGCAGCGGCCGCGCAAACCAGGAAGAGACTGGATGGTTCGGGGATGGCGGTGAAGGAGCCGGTGGCGAACCGGAATGCAGCCTGATCGATGTAGGTGCCTGCTGCTATCCCAGCCGAACCGTTATTCACTGCTGAGGCTCGGAGAACAACATCGTAGATCCCTTCCCCGTTGAAACCGATGTTCTGATGGTCGTGACCTCCCACGATCCGGGTCCATACGTCGGCAGCGGGATCGCGAGTGGATGCCAAGAGATTGGGTGCCCCGAAGGCGCCGGCTTGCCAGATCGATACGTCGGCAGGGGCGCCTAGAATCGTGCTGATTGAAACCAGCGACCAGGAGACCGTCGTCCACCCATCGGTCCCCTTCAGTTCCGAAGAACTGATCCCAAGAAATGGTTTGTTTGGATCGCTCCCCTGTGGCAGGAACCAGATTGGATCCCCTGCATTGGCGCTCAAAAAACTCCATTCATTGCCAGCCGGTCTTCCGATCGACGGTCCCGGGACTCCGATGATTGGGTCGCCTGGTTCGTATTCCCCGGCGGGAAGGGTTGCACCTCCGTAGAGCCCCAATTCATCCTCGGCGTGGAGATGGAGGTGCAGTTGTCCCGATTCGAATCCGACGCCGATATCGGCATGGCCAAGAACATAGACATCTGCAAAAGCCGTGGTCGTCGTCCAGATCGACCAAGCAGCCAACAAAAGAAAAGCCAACCC
>JBJSWM010000914.1:0-3848 GCA_046085865.1 Pirellulaceae bacterium | reverse complement strand
CGAACACCATAAGAAAAAGATACTTATTCCCGCTCTGCAGCGCCTGGAGCTGGAGGTCAAACAAATTGGTCTGATCGAAGTAATCCGCCAAGGGATTCACCGTTTCCTTCGGCATCTGACCGTATAGCTCCATCAGCTTCGATTCGGATCGGTAGACGCTATTCTCTCCTTGATAGTCTGCGAGCGAACCGCCAAAACAATAAACAGGGATCAACCGATTGCTGTGGTCGGACCAGGCGATGTAGCGGTCAGGATTAGAGCCCCAGTGCCCCCAGGTAGCAGTTCCCTTTTCCAATGCCTGAAGATGCAGACTCGCCATCGCATCCTGAGACTTCAGCTCTCTTCGATCCGAAAGAGAAACTCCCGTCTCCCCATTACCAAGCTCGGATGTTGGCATCGCGGCGGCCTCAGTGGGCTCCGAATGCAGATCGAGGGTTGCCAAACCCTGTTCGGTCGACAGCAAGATCTCCCCATCGCTTGATTCCCCTAGGGAGTGGATCGGATAGCGGCTTCTGGCGATCGGCGAAGTCTGGAGAGTTCGTCCTTTGGAAAGTTCGATCCGATGCACCGTCAGCCGATCGCCACCCATGTAGACAATACTGCCACGAAGCCACCGCATCCGGCTCCCTCGATAGACGATGGAGGGACCGAAAGGCATCCCGTCGGCCGAGGGCTGGAGAAAAGCAGGGGGGGTGGTATCGACGATCGAGTCACCATCAGAGGAAGCGCTAGAGGGAAGGAAAAGCAGTCCTTCGTTGGTCGCTGCAACCGGGCCGCTGGCGTTCCACGACTCCCAAGCCATCCGACAGGTCTCGGAAATGGTGCGGAATGTGTCCTGCATTCCCTGCCCCGAATGGGCATCGATCAAAAAGCTACGGCGATCTGGCGATACGAGGATTTCACGCTGATCTTCCAGAACGAAATCCGTTGACTGATCCCATAGAACGATCAGAGGTTGAGCGTGGCCAAATGCAAATCGTCCGCTCGCAGGCTGCTCGGTTCGAAACCTACCGATCACGGTTTCTCGGCGACCAGTCGGTGATGGATCCCCCGCATCCAGAATCTCCCATCGCAGCAAACGGACATTCCCTTCTGCCGATCCCTTGCCGACGGTCAACATATAGCAGACCCCCGATCGAAGAAAATCTTCCGGAAACTGGAGGTCCAAGATCTTCTCCTCACACTCCAAAAGTACCTTCTGCGCGGTCGCTCGATCAAAGTCTCCCCACTTCCACAAACGACTCGGATCGGCTCCATCTCCTGCCTCCAGGCCCCACAAAATCCGTGAACCGGGGAAGGCCCCAAGTCGGACAAAACGTCGAACCGGAAGACGCTCAAACGCGGCGGTGATCTCTGGTAGATCGATCTGCGGCGGGTTGATATCGACCCCCCCCCCTTCCTTCGCCAGCATGGTCTCGCGAGGAACTGGACGGGTGGGATTCTGGGCAGTCGCTGGCGATTTTCCAGAGGCCCCTTCCGAAGGCTGTAGCTGGACAGGTGAGGGCTGAGCGGGCATCGGATTGGAAGCCGCTGCGTCGTTTGGCGGGTTCGACATCCGACCGTTGATTTCCTTCGCCAGAGATGTCTCCAGTTGCTCGACCAACCTCTTGGTTTTGGCGTAGGAGGGATGGGCTGCACCAATCCCTGCAAGCGACCGCCGCGCTAATTTCAATTGGCTGACCAAGCTATCGATCTTCGGGTCGCCTCGAAGCGACTCGGGGATCGTCTCCTCGATGATCGGAGGATTCTGAAAGCTGACAGCGACTTTCGAATCGCTTCCCATCCATAAGGCGATCAGGAGAAGTCCCAGTCGCCACTGTCGAAATTCGAAAGTGGTACGTGGCAAAATTTGCATGGTTTCACTATCATTCGCGAGTCCAAGACGGGTGGGAACCTACCCAAAAACCCGGAGCGGACCGCTGGAAGCCAACTTGGCTAAGGTCCCGTGCTGAATCCTATTGGTTGCTGCGGATCTCATCATAAACCAATTGCGATGGTTCGTCCAAAGACTCCGGAACTCCCTACAACATCAGATCACGCCCGGGCATGTTGGTTGCCACCGTGCAGCCACCAGGACCCGGCTGTTGAGAAGGGAACGACAGGGCGACCTGAACCGAATCCATCATCGATCGGTCGCTGGAATTTCTGACCTATAGACACGCGGTTTCATCGCACGTCAGAGATAGAGGAAAAGAGGAGTCTTTATGGGCTGGTTCGATCGCTGGACGAGAGAAGGTCGTCGTCGTCGTGTCGTTGCCAAGCCAACTCCTCTTCGCTGGGACAGCATCTTGGAGGAGACTTTCTGGCACTGGCCCCTCCTTAGCCTCGATCAGAGAAGGCGTCTTCTCGGTTTGGTTGCGATCTTTCTGAACGAGAAAGAAATGGTCATACCGGATGACAGGGAAAGAGAACCTGCTGAAGTCACCACGGCCGCAGCCGCTTGCCTGATGCTTCTTGGGTTTGAGGATTGGTACTGTTTTGATCGCGTTCGCACCGTGGTGCTGCGTGAAGGGAGCTTTCGATACCGAATTGGCCGAGCCTCAGGAGTCCAGGAGGATGTTCCAGTCGCAGGTGTCTATCAACGAGGCGTTCAGATCGCGTTGTCTCTTGAAGAAGTGCTCGAAGACTGCACTTCACCCCACCGGGGGCGCAATGTGGTGATCCACGAATTCGCTCATCATATCGACGATCTGGATGGCGCTCTGGATGGGTCGCCTCCCTTTCACCATCGTTCCGATGCAGCCCGATGGAAAGTCCTCTGCGAAAGCGAACGTCGAGAATTGGAGGAAGCAGACAGGCTGGGGCTACCTACTTTTCTGGATCCCTATGGCGCCCAAGACTCGATGGAGTTCTTTTCGGTCAGTTGCGAGGCATTTTTCTGCGATCCGATGGGACTGACCGAACACCACCCGGAGTTGTTTGATCGATTGCAACTGGTTTTCCGCATCGATCCTCGCAGATGGTGGCAATCTTCGTGAACCAGATGAGTCTTTTTTTATGACGGCGAGAATCCTTTTGGCCACCGAACCATACCACCGTTAACGAGGAGGAAGGAATGGCAAATGGACGAGCGTTTCGCTTGCCGGGGTACTTGAAAAGCTTCGACCGTTACTTCTCGATGAAAGTGGACTGGAACCGCCCCTCAAGCTACCCACACGGATCGACCACTCCAGTCAGGCAACGCACCGAATCCTCGACCAAATCCATTCAATCCATTCGGTGGGCCAACAAGGAACGAAAAGGGGCAGTTTTGTCCTTTGGACTTTCTTTCAGTCAACCCATCGGATAACTGGCCGGATAAGCCAAACGATCGCTGCGGCGATGGCGACGTGCAACACCATTCCAGTGAGATCGATCGCGAAATGCTTGTAGCTGCCATTGGGATCGGAGTCAGGCCCAACAAGCTGGTGGTAGGAAATCCGAATGATGCATAGCGCTGCAAGCGTCCATAGGACCATGGTGGCGACCAGAGAGAAAGCATAGGCCCATCGTTTTTCTCTGGCTGCCAATCTTGGTACAAGGATCAGGTGGTTGCAGTAGGAAGCCGCAGCAAAGGCGACTACCAAGCTGGTCGTCACGATGACGGCGAGGCCGGAGGTGGGATGATATCGACGGGTCGTTGTGAGCCAGAATCCCCATACCAGCAGCCACCCCAGAACGGATAATGCCATCCACCATCTGTTTCGTGGAATGAATCCCATCGTTCGCGAGCTATAGCTCCCATCCGGCACGGTAGGATTTTCCTAGCAGCCTGTTGGCTGCCTCCTTCCCCGCCACTGGTCCTCCGGCTACCAGTGGGAGGACTTCGGTCACCCGGCCTGCGACTGGGTCGTACACAATCTCCTGCC
>JBJSWM010000913.1:0-1148 GCA_046085865.1 Pirellulaceae bacterium | reverse complement strand
AACGCTATACTCCCGCTCCCCAGCCTTGGTCGGGTCGCCGTAGAAATATTTGCTGACCACCACATTGGTCGCCAACTGACTCCAGGTGGTCGGAATCTCGCAATTCGTCTGCTCGAACAGCACCTTACCGTTCTCGTCTTTGATCGAAGCCGATCGCGTTTCCCAGTCGGCGGTGGTGAAAGGGTCAGTCACAGACGGCGGGCAGAACCTGGCCGGCACCTTCAGGCCCGGACGATTGCCACGCACCTCCTTGGTCGTACGGCTTTTTCCCTTCATCTCACGTCCCAGTTCTGCCGTTGCCATCGATACTGCTCCTTCTGATTGGTACGAGATAAGTCCAAAGGATGAGCGCTCTCGCACTCCGCAATGGTATACAGAAATTCATCCCTAAAGCAAATTTTGGGTGTCATACCCGCCTAAGATTCCTTGCAAACCCGGGCCGATCGACCTCTCCAGGTCCGATGCCTTCCGACGGTTTGTCGCTCGCGATCTCTTAACCACTACCTGTAGTGGTAACTCCCAATGAGAGCACTATCGGTTGCGAATGGTCCAACAGTCTAGCGAAGCCATCGGACATGTCAAATTTCGATGAAGGGGAAGCGAATCCCCAATCGCCACTTGGGAATTCTTACCAAATCACCCCGATGGGTGGCGATCGTTAGGCCGGCCATCAAGTACGACTAAGTCTATTTGCACCATGGGCTTACGAATGTTTTCCCGCCCACGAAGATCGCTCACGAGAGTCGATCGAAAAAAGAAGAAATTTTTAAGATCTCGTTGCCGAACACCCCTATAGGATAGTGTTCATTCGCGTCCTTTAGCTGCTCATTTCCCCCAAATTGTCCACTCGAAAGCCTGCCATCGACCCCAGCCACACCGGCGATCCGCTGGCGGGAGCGGCGACCAGTCAAGTTCGCTCCCGCCACCCCTTCGATCGACTCCCAAGGCAAGGGGCTGCCGCTGTGGTCGCAGGCGGACAGGATCGACCCGAATCGTCAATCCAAAGGACAGCTCCAACCCTAAGCTCCACCAACCCAGACGATCTGCATTCCGTCCCGCAATTCTATAAGCTCCATAAGCTGACTAGGGCCTTTGTGGCATCATCCATCTCCTGATCGTTCTCGCCGATCGCCAAAGCAACGGAGTCC
>JBJSWM010000912.1:0-2878 GCA_046085865.1 Pirellulaceae bacterium | reverse complement strand
TTCCAGTCAAAAAGCCAATCCGACAGGGGGTTCTGCACAAATTGGAACCGATTGGTCCGAATCTTCCGGAACGCCACACAAAACGGCTTTTGAACCGTTCAGGACGACTGAGAAGACGCCGATGGAATTCCCATTTCTTTCTTCAAGGCACTCAGCGGTGATCGCTCACTTGATTGATTGCCGACCACGGAGTCAATATACTCCAGAGACGTGCGAGGACGCCGCTTATCGATGTTGGGACAGGGAGATCCTACCCCCTTCGGTAGCCCAGGTCCTGCGACGCTGAGCGGCTAGGGATCTCCTGGTCGCTGTTGACCGCACGCGTCCCATTTGGATTTGTTCGTCGAGCCGCGCCAATCAGAGGTTTCTCTCCATGATCTTGCAACAACGCCGTTCGTTTCTCGCCCAAAGCACCGCTGGTCTGGTTGGCTTGGGACTGACTTCCTGCGCTCCCTTGATGACGCAACCGGCGGTTGCCACACCCATCCAAAAGGAAAAGCTCCCCTTCTCCATTTCGCTAGCCCAATGGTCGCTCCACAAAATGCTCTTCGGTGGCAAACTGGATAACCGCGATTTCGCGAAATTCACCAAGGAGCGATTTGGGATCGAAGCCATCGAGTATGTGAATCAATTTTTCAAAGACAAAGCCAAGGACAATGCCTACATCGATGATCTGAAGAAACGAGCCGATGACTTGGGAGTCAAGACGCTGCTCATCATGATCGATGGCGAAGGAGCCCTTGGCGACCCAGATGAAGCCAAACGTAAGAAAGCGGTGGAGAACCATTTCAAGTGGGCCGAAGCAGCCAAGCGTTTGGGATGCCATTCGATCCGCGTGAACGCAGAGTCTTCAAAAGACTACGACGAGGCGAAGAAACTGGCTGCCGACGGACTGCGGCGACTCAGCGAATTCGCCAAGCCGCTCGACTTGGGTGTGATCGTCGAAAACCACGGCGGGCTGAGTTCCAATGGCAAGTGGCTGGCAGAGACCATTCGCGCGGTAGGGCTGGACAATTGCGGTACGCTCCCTGATTTCGGCAATTTTTATGACTACGACCGCTACCAAGGAGTCTCCGACCTGATGCCATTGGCCAAGGCAGTCAGCGCCAAAAGCTATGATTTCGACGGTGCGGGGAACGAGACGAAGATTGACTTCCGAAAAATGCTCCAGATCGTCCTCAAAGCGGGCTACCATGGGTTTGTGGGGATCGAGTACGAGGGCGGACGACTGGGAGAAGAAGAAGGAATTCTGGCAACCAAGAAGCTACTGGAAGTCTGTCAGAAAGAGCTCGCTTGAGACGGGGAACTCCCTGCCCGCTAGAATGATCTATTGATTTGAATTCAGTTTTTTGTTGATTTCCGAAAGGTAAGTCCATGGCGACTCCGAAAAGAATTGTGGTCAATGAGCAGGATGGAGTCTCGGTGGTTCGCTTCGTCGATCGAAAGATCGTCGATTCGTCCAGCATCGAACAGCTTGGGGAAGAATTGATCGCCCTGGTGACCGTCGACAAGCGGAACATGCTGCTGCTAAACTTCGAGAATGTCGAGTTTCTCTCGAGCGCCGCACTCAACAAGTTGATTTCGCTCCGCAACAAGATCAAGCCGACCGGTGGCACCCTGAAGCTGTGCAACCTCCACAAGGATATCGAGCAAGTCTTCAAGATTACGAAACTGGACAAGCTGATCGAGATACTGCCGAACGAAGAAAAGGGTCTGGCCAGCTTCAAATAAGGGGCAGAATGGTGCTACCTTTCAATCCACAGGACCAGCCCCATGAATCGGAGTTCTCCATGGATTTCAGCCCGACACCATGGACTCTGGATCGCATCATCTCCAGTTGTACCGACGAGGGGCAGAACGCGATCCAGGAACTGATGGGCGCGTTGGTCGAACAGGGTTGGGACGGAAGCGAATTTTTTCAGGTGAACATGGCGGCCGAAGAAGCGGTCGTCAACGCGATCGAGCATGGGAACAAAAGAGATCCCTGCAAGTCAGTTCACCTGTTATTCCGAGTCAGTCCTTCGGAAATCTATCTGGAGATCACGGACGAGGGAGCAGGATTCAACCCGGCAACGCTACCCGATCCGACCGACGAGGAACTGATCGATAAGCCACGGGGCCGCGGCGTGTTGTTGATCAAGGAATTCATGTCCGAGGTCCACTACAACGATCGCGGTAATAGCGTGGTGATGATCAAACGCAGGTCGACCGAAAGCGGCCAGGCCGATTTGGAGGGATGAGCGATCGGAGGGGCTTGGGCAAGTGCCCAGAAGGTCTCTTGGCCGAAGCGCTGAAGGTAGGCCCGCTGCGCTCGGTAGTCGATCGCAGCAGTCAAGGGCTCAGCGATTCCCTTGTATTCGACTTCTGCTGGGACGGCGAACGCCGCGCCATTAAAGGATGGCCGGCCACCAGCCGCCGCGCTCCGCAACTCCAGTCGACTCACCAAGTCCAACTGGCGATCGGCAAATACCTAATCCAATCGCATACTCCCACTCTAGCTGGCTTGCCTTCCAGCGCGACTTCGGCGGAAGGAAACTGCCGCATTCCGACGGTTCACCCCTGGTCCCATGGTCAGACGATTTTGTCCTGCGAAAATCGTCTCTGGGAGTGGGGATCCTGGCTGGTCGGAAGCAGTTGCTGCTATGAATCCTTCAAGCATCAACATCTTCAACAAGCGATCGTTGCGGTGGCGCAGATTCATGCCGCGTCGCGTCCCCTCGGAACCGATGTGGGTGATTCCGCGAGATGGGACCGTCGGATCGCACTCTATCGCCAACTGCTAACGCTCGATCGCCGCTCCCATACCCCAGTCGCTCCCCAGAAGTTGGACTCCAACCATAAGGAATTCGATCCCGGCCCCGTTCTCCAAGATCTTTGG
>JBJSWM010000911.1:0-1434 GCA_046085865.1 Pirellulaceae bacterium | reverse complement strand
ATATTGGTATTAATATTAATGTTAATGGCGTTCGGGCACGCCGCCGCCTCTCCCGGCATGTCGTGCTGCACCACACCATGCCGGAGCCCAGGCCGGGCCCGAGCCGCCCTCGCCGGGGCCCCTGCCCGCGCACTGGGGCCTGGCTCGCTGAGGGGGCGGGGCCTGGCGATCTGCTCGGATGCCGTCGGCCTTTGCCAGAAGGCTCGCCGATCCCTGCTCGAAGATCGACTCCGTTCGGCCATTAGCGAAGCGCTCCATGGCGGGCTTAGTTCCAGAGAAGTCCGTCGCCTGATGCTCGCTCAACTCGATCAGCTCGATGGCCACATCGCCACCGTCAGCTCCGTTCATCCAATTCCGGATCCAGTTTGAATTGCATGTCCGGGGGTGGGGCGGCGAGCCGCATGATTGATTGGCTCGGACGCAGGTTTTTCCATCCGCTGACAAGTTGTTTGCTAGTCCCTTTCCAGACCCATCTATTCTTCCACCACCATGGATCAGGGGTTTCGCGATGAATGATGTCATCCAAATCGACCAGCTGAAGATGCATTACCGCGGTTGTGAAGCGCTGCGGGGAGTCGACCTGAGGGTTCCAGCCGGCACGGTCATCGCCTTGCTGGGAGAAAACGGAGCGGGTAAGACGACGATGATTCGGATCATGACAGGCTTTCAGAAACCGACATCTGGAAGCTGTCGCATCCTCGGATTGGATCCCACTCAAGCCGATCAAGCCCTGCAACTGCGCAAGCGAATCGGATACGTCTCAGACGCGCCAGCGCTCTACGACTGGATGACGATCGGCGAAATCGGTTGGTTCGCCGCTTCCTTTTATCCCGACGGGTTCATGGAGCGTTACCAGGGGTCGATCGAGCGGTACGGGTTGCCGGTTGGGCGGAAGATTCGGCAGTTGAGCAAAGGTCAGCGGTCGAAGGTGGCACTTTCGCTGGCGCTGGCGCATGACCCCGAGCTGTTGATTTTGGATGAGCCGACATCGGGGCTGGACCCGATCGTTCGGCGCGAATTTTTGGAGAGCATGATTACGGTGGCAGCAACGGGGCGGACGGTGTTTTTATCGAGTCATCAGATTGCCGAGGTGGAGCGGGTTGCTGACGAAATCGCGATCATGCATCAGGGTCGGTTGCAGTTGGTGGGATCGCTAGCCGTTCTCAAGGATTCCATTTCCATGGTGACGGTTTCCCTTCGTGACCCACTGATTGCCTTGGCTGATCCACCATCGCCCTCCATCATCTTGGCGGAGATTACTGAGGGGCGGCAGAAACAGTTGGTGGTGCAAGCCGATGGGGAGGCCGCAGCGGACTTCTGGCGATCTGCACCTGGCGTGTTGGGGGTTGCGTGCCGATCTGCAACTCTGGAAGAGCTATTTGTCGCCTGCACGCGTGGTGACAGCCTCTACAAGCGCCAGGCTTCCCGGTCGTT